>PIVU01000601.1 GCA_003354025.1 Nitrospirota bacterium | reverse complement strand
CGCTCCCGCTTGTCCCGGCATCTGTTTCTGAAACCACTACAAGACGCAGATCACCTGAATGCTCATCAGGCACCAGTGGTGAATTATCAAAATCTACCCTTACATACGACCATCCGTTCGTTCCTGTTAACGCCTCAGTTTCTGCCACAACAGCAGCAGTGTCATTGTCTTCGATTATTATCTTTACTGATAAAATATTATCTGTTTTAATGTATCCTTCGACGACAAAAGATGCCTCTGAAGCCACAGATATGTCCTGGTAAGTTCCATCATACAATTCACCCGGGCCCATATCTATTCTGATTGATTGATCATTTCGATACTGCTGGGTGGTGTCCACTGATGCACTTCCCTGAGTCCAGTCCAGAAAACCGTCCTCGAAGCTCCCGTTTTTGACAACATTCTTTCTATACTCCTTGATTCCTATTCCCTTCCCATGAGAATTTGTAAGATCATAGCCAGCCCATCCCATGCCTAAATATCTGAATATATTGCGTGTGACAGTAATATCATGCACTTTTGAATTCGTTTCCCTGTGTGCTGAAAGAGCAATTCCGCCTCCGCAATACTCAATCGTATTATCCTGAAATGTAATGCCAAAAGTTTCTTCCGGAAAATCTTTCATTAGCTCAACATCCAGACCGACATCCAG
>PIVU01000328.1 GCA_003354025.1 Nitrospirota bacterium | reverse complement strand
GGCACGGATGACTATCGCCACCCACACCTAGTACGCACCGTTTAGGGCGTGGACTACCAGGGTATCTAATCCTGTTTGCTCCCCACGCTTTCGCGCCTCAGCGTCAGTCATTTCCCAGAGGGCCACCTTCGCCACCGGCCTTCCTCCTGATATCTACGCATTTCACCGCTACACCAGGAATTCCGCCCTCCCATGAACGACTCAATCCCGACAGTTTCAAATGCAATTCTTGGGTTGAGCCCAAGGCTTCCACATCTGACTTATCAGGACGCCTACACGTCCTTTAAGCCCAGTAAATCCGAACAACGCTTGCCACCTCTGTCTTACCGCGGCTGCTGGCACAGAGTTAGCCGTGGCTTATTCTTAGGGTACCGTCACCTTGATTGCTCAAGGCTTCTTTCCCTACTAAAGGAGTTTACAACCCGAAGGCCTTCTTCCCCCACGCGGCGTCGCTGCGTCAGGCTTTCGCCCATTGCGCAAAATTCCCCACTGCTGCCTCCCGTAGGAGTCTGGACCGTGTCTCAGTTCCAGTGTGGCCGATCAACCTCTCAGTCCGGCTACCCGTCTTAGCCTTGGTGAGCTTTTACCTCACCAACAAGCTGATAGGCCACAGGCCCATCCTCTGGCGCCACTGTTGCCAGCAGCTTTTACCCCTGGGCATTTCACCCTGGGGTCATATTCGGTATTGTGCCCGGTTTCCCGGGAGTATCCCAATCCTGAGGGCAGGTTACCTATGTGTTACTCACCCGTTCGCCACTAAGTAACATGGTGCTTCACACCGAAGTGATCAGCTCCATGCACCCCGTTCGACTTGCATGTGTTAGGCGCGCCGCCAGCGTTCGTTCTGAGCCATGATCAAACTCTCATTTAATAAACTATACTTGCGGGCCTACTTTTTAGTTTTCAAAGAACACTACAATAGAATGACTGGTAGGTCTATTTCATATTGCATGGTGATTTTAGAGATAAATAATGTGCATCCTAAAACCTCCGACTTAAGTACAATTAAACGTTCAAAACATCTAATCAATAATTAAGCTTGTTATTATTACCATAAACCCATTTAGCAGTCAAAACCCTAAATAGAAGCATTATGACAGATTACAGGCGATAATCAAGCATTTAATCCAATTTACTCACGATATCTCAGAAAATCACTTTTATCATTTATTTATTTAATTTTTTTTGAAAATCATAATTTATGCTTAATCTTATACCGGCTGATGTGCAATAGATACAGGACTTCAGCCATAATTCACGACTTTTTCCCTATTTAAATAAAATTGAGAGGTCCAAAGAGAAAAAATTAAAAACAGGAAATCAACATTTTATTTATTATGATTATCCTGGAACAATAAATTTTTCATAGAAACAGTAATTCTGAATAACACTGCTCAGGAATGAATAAAAACATTCACCGCTCTCTGTGACCAGGCCCCTGAGCTTTATAATGATGAAATAAGTATGGTAATTATTAGGAAAATCAGTTTCTTGACACGAAATAATCCTTGTTGCTATAGTAATAGCACTCTACCCCTGAGAGTGCTAACTACTATGAATAAACTTGATGAAAGACGCAAGAAAATACTCCGGGCAACAATCCAGAGTTATATTGATCTGAATGTCCCGGTCGGGTCACTGTTAATCACCCGGCGTTTCTCTTTCGGCCTGTCATCTGCCACTATCAGAAACAGTATGGCAAAGCTCGAAAAGCTGGGATATATTGTCCAGCCGCACACATCTGCCGGGAGAGTTCCTACAGAAAAAGGTTACAGGTTCTATGTAAATTCCCTGCTGGAGGAATATTCATGTTCAAATGATTCAGCCTTGTCAAATGAATTATCCAGGAAATTCAGGGTGATAAAAAAGGACAACCTTCTTCTGGTCAAGGAGGCTGCAAGAACCCTCTCTTCATTTTCTCATTATCTTGCAATCGCCACACCTCCTAAAATAGACGATATTGTTTTTCAACGGATCAAGTTCATTAAATATGAAAACAGAAGCGTCCTTACGATCCTGATTTCAGAAGACCAGGTCGTCAAGAACAGGATTATCGAGCTTGACAGGATCCACACACAAAAACATCTCGACTCAGCAGCCGATTATCTTAATAACAGCTTCAGCGGTATGACAATTAAAAAAGTAAAAGAAAAAATTGCATACCAGTTATATAAAGAAAAGCTTGTGCGTGATGAGTTAATAACCAATTTACTTTTCCTCTGCAAAGACATCGTTGCGCAGGACACGGACAATCAGGCTTCAGGGGAACTGTCAGGAACATCCAACCTGCCGGACTTTGTGACCATGAAACAGATCAAGGGAATTCTGAAGGCAATTGAGGATAAAAATTTTCTGATGAAATTGCTTACCAGGATCAGCGAATCAAAGGGGCCCCAGGTTGTTATAGGTATGGGGGAAATCCTGCCGGTAATGAAAGAACTGAGCATGGTAGTATCAACATATAATGATAAGAAGTATTTCAGCGGTGCCATCGGGATCATCGGGCCGACAAGGATGAATTACAAAAAGGTGATACCCGTTGTAGATGATACAGCAAAGGCCCTGACACAGATATTATCTGAAGTTTAGAAACAACACAGGTTGTAAAGGAGAGTTATAAATGACTGAAGAGCATGGAAATGATATTTCCGAAGAAACTGAACAGGAAGCTGCTGAAGAAACAGCTGCTGAACCTGAA
>PIVU01000600.1 GCA_003354025.1 Nitrospirota bacterium | reverse complement strand
GCTGGGTAGCCCGCAAAACTGTACAATTTACGGTAATTATCTCTTATACTCTCTGGTTTGATGTCTATCTATGGATCCACCATTCGCAAGTACAGCGAAAAAACAGATAAATTACAATTATATATGAATTATATAGTGAAAAATTTCGTCATTGTGCAATTTCAATATTTACTTATGAAACCTTTTTTTCGGGATTTTCACCACGTTGTCAACACTTCAAAACTTTCGGGGAATCCACTTTGTCAACACTTCAAAACTTTCGGGGAATCCACTTTGCCAAACATGATCGATAAGGTCCATCCATACGTATGCATACTTTATCAGACTCGTAACTCCAAGCACCATGTTGACTTTTACGTTGCTAACTTACAGGAGAATGAGTTATATCAAGCTTTACTTGAATCGAAAGAAACAGCTGGGGGTAAATGCAATAAGACCGATGCCGACAAGCTTCGGCGGGGGACGGTCCAAATGGTAGCTGACGGCCCACTGGTTGCGCTGTCTCTCCCAAGGCCAGCTGGTGATGCAGGAATAAGTCTCATCGTTGACAATGGCGGGATGGAGAAGGCGAAGGGAGACCCTCGTATTGTTCGAATGTTTCGCGTGCGGCGGGATCATGTACGTCGCGTAAAGGAGCTGCTTTTGAGGCACAA
>PIVU01000108.1 GCA_003354025.1 Nitrospirota bacterium | reverse complement strand
TGGCGCCGAGTTTAGTCAGCCTGCCAATTTTGCGGGTGTTCGCTCTTTCGGTGGTTGCGATGATCGTCTTATTGTCATCATGTTTGAATATTTTTGCCGATGGAGAAATTTTCAGCGAGCTGTCCAGAATAATTCTGTACGGATTTGACCCGCCCCTAACCCTGCAGTCAAGAGAGGGATTATCCTCAACAACAGTACCTATACCAACGAGAAGGCCGTCTGATTCGTGTCTGAGCTGATGGACCCTTTTCCTCGCCTGCTCTCCTGTAATCCATTTTGATTCTCCCTTTGAAGTAGCTATTTTACCGTCAAGGCTTTGGGCGATTTTTAGAATAACAAACGGTCCTTTTGTGGTTATATACTTCGTAAATGCTTCATTAAGAAGGGCGGCTTCCTGATTCAAAACTCCGGTCCTGGTTTCCACCCCGGCTTTCCTGAGAGCTTTCAGCCCCTTCCCGGAAACCTTGGGGTTTGGATCGGTCATTGCCGTTACTACTTTTTTTATGCCTGACTGAATTATGGCATTAGTGCAGGGAGGGGTTTTTTTGCCTGTATGGCAGCAAGGCTCAAGAGTTACATACAGAGTAGCTCCCATTGCTTCAGCACCTGCCTTGTTCAGTGCAACGATCTCAGCATGAGGGGTGCCGGCCTTTTTATGATAACCTTCAGCAACTACCTCACCGTTTTTTACAATCACTGCTCCAACCATTGGATTAGGGCTTGTTTTGCCTTTTCCTCTGGCAGCGAGTTGTAAAGCCCGTTGCATAAAAAATTTGTCAGACATGATAATTAGTGTATAAAAATAAGTTAATAAACAGAAATTTGAGTTAGTATAGCATGTTAAGAAAAATGAATTGCACTGATGCGGGTTAGTAACATGCTTTTAGTAATTCAATACTGGAATGAATTTTTAAGCTTTAGATTTGGGAATGTATTATAATCTATGAATTGTTTTGCCATCTTCCCCTATTTGGGGGGGGGTTGACAATAAAAGCTATTTATATATAAATAGTTAGGTATTTATCTGACATTGTTTTCCATTAATATATAAAAATCCTAAGGGGGTACCTGCATGTATTCTGTAAAGAAGTTAAGCTTATTTGTTGTAATTTGTTCATTATTTATACTATTTTCACAACCTGTCCCGGCACAGACTCAAGGTCCTGATTTGCAGAAGGGTATAGCAGAGTATCAGCAGGAGAACTACGAGGAGGCCCTTGATAGTCTTATGAAAGCCCGAAATGCTCAGCCTAAATCATCACTTCCTGCTTACTACCTTGGGATGACATATAAAAATCTGGAAAATTATGGAGAAGCCAGAAAATATCTAAAATCTACTATCGCTCTTAAACCTGAGATCAAAGAGGCCGTGCTTGAACTGGCAGAGGTCAATTATGATATGGGTAATTACCAGGAGGCATATGATCTTCTGGTTGCTGCTGAAAAGGAAAATGTAAGGCCCGCACAAACTGCATACGTAAAAGGCCTGGTATTATTAGGTATGGACAGAAATCTTGAAGCAGTAAAGGCTTTTCAAACTGCCAGAGATCTGAGTCCGGCCCTTGTTCAGGCGGCGAACTATCAGATAGGGCAGGCATACCTTAAGGAGGGCAATACTGCATCATCACAGGAGGAAGTGGACAGTTATTTTGCAGAAGCGGAGAAAAGTTTTCAGGCTGTTATAGAAAATAATCCCGATACAGACATGGCCGCATTTGCCCAGAACTTTATTGAATTGCTTGAAAAGAAAAAGCAGGAACCGAAGAATATTCGGGCCTACATCGGCGTACATCGGCAGTACGATGACAATGTAATTTTGAAACCAGGAGATGACATAGGGCTGGAACTTCCTTCAAATCAAAGCGATTCGCGGTGGGTCATAACAGGCGGGCTGGAATATATTCCTGTGAAAAGGAAACCACTGGATTACAGCGCTCATTACTCCTTTTATAAGAGCATTCATGACGATCTTTCATCTTATGATGTTGACAGCCACTCTGTGGCTCTTTTCCCAAGCAGGATTATTGATGATATTAGTAAGGTGGGTGTTGCATTGCGTTATAACCATACCTGGGTAGATGACGATGAATATCTGGGCATGGCGACCATTACTCCAACATATACACGACATATCGGGAAGAAACATACAATACAGAGCTATTTGAGTTATACGACAAAGGACTTTCTTGTTAATACCAGTGCTGGTGTGGAAGACAGGGATGCAGATGTGTATAGTGCGAGTGTTAGCTGGTTCTCCTTTTTTAAGCAGGACCGCGGGATCTTTGTTCCCTTTATGGAGTCATTTGAAATGAGCGCCTTTGGTGAGAATGAAGGGTATTTTAACCTCTTGTATGAGTTTTCAAAAGAAGCAACCGACGGGTCAAACTGGGAATATATCGGCAACAAAGTCGGCGTAATCTATCTGATACCTTTACTTCAAAATGCAAAGCTTCGATTAGCCGGTGATGTTAAGTACCTGGATTTCACAAACGTTCATACTGTCTTTAATAAAGAAAGACGAGATATTGTATACGGAGTTTCCAGTCTGCTGTTCTACAAGTTCCGTGAAGACCTTGATCTCCAGTTGCTGTATTCCTTCAGGAGTGATGACTCAAATATCGGATTATATGATTACAACAGAAATGTCTACAGCATAGGTTTAGAGTACAGATATCAATAAATATAATATGTGGAAGGAATCAGGGAAGTACTTTCCCGACGACTCCTGCACGAGTTGTTGTATCGAGCTTTTTCATGACCTGTTTAACATAGTCATGAACTGTTTCAGGGGAGAGTGAGAGGGCGTTTGCAATTTCCTTATTTGTAAGGCCCTTGGTGAGACAGAAGGTAACTTCAGCTTCTCTGCGGGTCAGGCCGAACTGTTTTTGCACAACCTTCATGTCGAATTTGCGGTGGATCGTCACTCCTTCTATAAGTAGCATAATGCAGGTTTTGCCTTTGAGCTCCGGCTTATGAAGAGGAATGGCTCTGAGAGCATAAGCTGAATCACTGTCAGGACAGTAGACACACTTTGCTGTTGGAGATGAAAGGGAACCGAGGCTTTTTTTGAATATTTCGACTATGGCCTTATCAAGAGTGTCCGGATCGGCTGACGCATCAATTTCGTCAATGCTGAATGTAGATATAATAGATTGTGCTTCGTCATTAACGAAGAGGATTTCACCTGATGTGTCAAGAATTACTACTCCGGATGTAACACGATTGGAGATTATTTTATCAAGATGAGCAATTTGTGATTCATCCATATTGTTCCTTTCACATGGAACTTAGCGTGAAATAAAAATAATTAACGGGATTTAGTTATAAAATCTTAAATTTTTTAAGTGTAAAAGTCAAACAAATTACTTTATATAAGTATAAAGTTATAGGGTGCAGGATAAAGAAAGGGTGCGGTTGTCAGGGGGCAGGGTGCAGAAAAAGATAAGGGGTCGGTTATCAGAGTGCAGGAGGGATTATATGGCAGGTTTGCTTTTCCTGCACCCTGCCCCCTGATAACTGACAACTGAAAAAACATTGATTTAACTGCAAGTAAAATCAATGTTTTTCCCAACACCCCTATATGGGGGAATTGACTTGAAACGGGGATACTGGGTAAAGTTTAATTACAATGAAAGAACGCAGACAATATACAAGACTGGATTTTACAGATGATGTTACATTTGAATCAAGTTCATCTTTTGGTGTAGTTGCTACTGAAAGTGGTTTTACAGGTCTCGGTAAGGCAGCAGATGTTAGCGAAACCGGACTATGTCTCGTAACACGAGACGCTATTAAGGAAGACCAGATCATTAAGGTTAATCTTCCTTTACCGGGCGTTCCAGTTCAGGCTCCAACTCTTGCAATGGTGAGATGGGTAGTTCCTGACGAAGGCGGTTATAAAGCCGGTTTGATGTTTGTTTTATAAATTATCATTAATCTTTCTATAGATACAATCTAAATTTGGTAAACGTGTTAGGGTAGGCGAAATTGCTTAACCCTGACTTTCGGAATAAATACATGTTAATAAATGTAAATATCATTTATCAGGAGGAGTTTATGAAGATCAAAGGAAAAATGCTTTCGACGTTCATTATTTTATTTGCTGTCATTAGTATTATGGCTGCAGCACCGGCATTCGCACAGAATATCGGTACTATTAGTTTTACTGATGGAAGAGTTGACATTCTTAAAAGTGGACAGAGCAGTGCAATCCCTGTTGAAACAGGAGCACCTGTCTCTGCCGGAGACATAATCAGGACAAAAAGCAACTCAGGCGCAGAGATAACATTCTCTGACGGTACAGTTATTAGATTAGCCCAGAGTTCAAGGATCATTGTAACTGACTTGAATAATCTGGAACTTTTAAGGGGCAGAATGAGGACGATTATTCCTGAAGGCCATGCAGGTCTTGGAGTTCTCACACCAAATGGAATAGCAAAGACATCAGGCACAGACCTGTTCTTTATATATGAAAACGGAAGCACATGGTTCTACGGAAGCGCCGGTTCATTAACGGCTGCAAGAAAAGCAGCTCCCGCTAACACTCTTCTGGTAGAGGACCGCACCTGTGTAAGAATCGCAGATGGTATTCCGATGGCAGGTTCCTGTGCATTTAAAGATATTGATGTTGAGAAATACGCATGGGATACTTCAACAGACGGAAACAAACCTGTTGTAGCATCACTGCCGGCTGAAGGAACAGTATTTACTTATACTCCTCTCAGCGGAAGGGCGGTTTCAACTCCTTCACTTCCGATTCCGATCGCATTTGAAGACCTGGCATGCCCACAGTGTCCGCCGGAAGGTCTGCCTTTGCAGATCGAGTCAGAAGAGAGATTCATTAAAATGGGTGATTTTGAAAGAACTGACTGCCCATCTTGTAAGCGCATTGAGCCGAGAAGTGAAGACAGATATTAAGCATTTATTTATATAAATTTGAAATAAAAGGAGAAAAGAATGAAAGGTGATAAATTTAATAAGATAAGCAAAATACCAAGTCGACTCAGACTCAGTGTAATGGCAGGTATGGTATTTATGATGGCAATATCATACACAGGAGATGTATTTGCGCACCCTCATCCCGGCACTGATCCGGACCATGTTCACGATGATGATATGAAGGTTCATATGATTGGTGAATCATTAGACGGTAGTGCTGTAGATGCAGTAAGTCTGGCTAACAAAATTGAGGCAGGCGGTATAGTTATTGACAAGGCCACAGTCAGGTATACAGGCAGTAATGATGCTGTCGGGATATTTGATAACGGTCATTCTGTTGGTAGATTTGAATTGGATAGCGGTATCATGCTGTCAACCGGATATGCAAAGGCAGCAGAACAGGACAATGATTTTCCTAAATTTTCCATCCCTCATTCATTACCAGGTGATGCTGACCTTGACAGCCTTGTTGAGGATGCTGGATACGATACATCTGTATATGGAACACATGATGCTGCGGTACTGGAATTTGAATTTACTGCAGCACAGCCGTTGCTTTGTGTAAGATATATTTTTGCTTCAGAAGAATATAAAGAATTTGTTGGCGTAGGGATTGATGATGTATTTGCCTTCCTTGTTCGCAAAAAAGGTGATGCCGACTGGATAAACATTTCCAAGGTGCCTAATACAGATGATAATGTTTCAATCGACAATATAAATTCTGGAAAGAATAGTGAGTACTACAGGGATAATGAATATAACCCGGATGATATTAAACCTTTCCAGTTTGATGGCTTTACAAGAACAATGTGTGCCGGTGTAGAAAACTGTGAGATCATCGCTGGTGAGACATACGAAATTAAATTGGCGATTGCGGATATATATGATGACGAAATTGATACCGCAGTTTTTATAGATGCTATTACGGATTCACCGGATTATTTGCATATTTCTACATTTAAAATCGAATCAGCCGAGGTTGGTACAACCGTTTTTAGAACTATTGAGGCTGGTGGCAGTGAAGCTACTGATTTTATATGGACAGATTGTACAGAAACCTCTCCTGGTGAATGTTCATGTGTTACAGAGATGTCTCCTGGTCTTCCTTCTGATCTCCTTGTAGGTAATTGCCCTGTAATTACAAGCAGCGGTTCGAAATCAGCTGAATTTAGCTGGACACTGCCGGTAGTTCCGGAAGGCGAGTATATTAACTTTTCGATGGAAGTTTGGGATGCAGAGGAAAATCGTGCTACTGCTGAATGGCAGTATACTGACCCTGATGTAGTAATTCTTGGCTCTGGCAGTGGCGGTGGTGCAAGCGCAGGTGGAGGAGGTTGCTTTATAACCTCAGCTGCAAATGGAAATAGTTTTCAGTTGAATCCCGGTATTGCATTTCTTATGATGGGTTTTGCAGCAATGCCTGTAGTTTATAGAAGATTTAAAAAATAACTTTTGCATAATAGTGAGTTTATCAAGCGCCTGCCGATGCAGCATTCGGCAGGCGCTTTTTTTTATGAATAATGTGGGCTAAAGCTCTAAAATTACAACTCCTGTATGATCTGATGAAAGATAGATGAATGTTCCCCGGTTTACTGATTGACATTAAGTCCCTGTTTTTATAAGCTAACTTATATATGAACAAGCAATCCTTTGGAATACCTGCATTAGCTACTTCAACTTTGCTATTCACAGTCATCTTGACTATTATCTTTTCCGGATGTACTAGTGAGAGAAATGTCAGTGAAAAATCAGTCGCAACTGTCAATAAGGAAATTGTCAGCCTTAAGAATTTCCAGAGAGACCTGGCAATAAGAGCTAAACAAAACCCATCTTTTCGAGTCAATGAGGAAACAGTTCAGGAACAGTTGAATTCATCTATTGATCGAAAGCTCCTGATTCAGGAAGCAATGAAAATGGGGCTTGCCAATCATGAAGATTTTGTCAGAACGATACAGGTGTTCTGGGAACAGACGCTGATTCGGGAGTTGATTGAAGCAAAGAACAATGAGTGGAAAGATAGTTTGTTTGTCACGGAAGATGAAATTCGGAATTATTATGAAGGAATTAATAAGGATTCCGTGAAGTTGCCTCCCCTTGAATCTATATATGATCAGATCAAGAAAGCAAAGCTGGCCCAGAAAAGGACAGATGCACTGGAGGCGTGGATGTCTGAAGTTAAAAGCATTGCGATTATAAATATCAATGATGATCTTCTAGATGAAATTATATCTGCAGATAATTCCATTAAAAACAATGGAGGTAGTGATGGGAGGTAGACCCCATATTTTACGAAGAAACCACTTTATCAAGAAGGGGTTTCAGATTAATTTCTCCGTCCGGTTTCTGGCACTGATAGTTATTGAGGCAATTCTGCTGGGAGGACTGTTCTGGTATGTTTCCAGCAATACATTAACCACCGGTTATGTAGATTCTCAGCTCCGTATTGAGAATACTTCTAGCTTTTTCCTGCCATCCATGATTACGTACCACCTGCTTGTAATATTGATAGTAGGTATTATCGGAGCACTGGGACTGATATTTATATCACATAAAATTGCTGGCCCTCTTTACCGGTTTGAAGCCAGCCTCAAGGAAATCAGCCGGGGAGATCTTACTCACAGGATCAACACAAGGAAGAATGACCAGCTTAAAGACCTTTCTGACAGCTTGAATGGTTTTACTTCTGTGATTGATGGAAAAGTGATGGGCCTGAAGCATAATATGAAGGATGTCTCAGAGCAGATTGAAAAAATACAACAGGGGCTCCCATCAGAAGATCAAAAGAGCATTAGTGGGATAACCGATATTACGCATAGCCTGAAAAAAGTGCAGGCCATCCTAGATGAATTCAAGACTTCAGACGATAATGACTCAAAGGGCCGGGAAGGTTGAGTGAAAGGGCATGCTGCATTTCTGCTGATTATTACATCTTTTTTTAGTTTTTCTCTCCTGTTCACAACCCCTGTTTCTGCTGCTGATGACTGGAAGGTTTTTGAAGCAAACTGCTGTTCCATTAAGTATCAGACTGACGAGCATCTAAGAAACTTTACCTTCAGGATTGGCGGATTCAAGTTTACTAGTGAAGGGCTTGATGACAATCCGGCCAATGTTAAGATCAAAGTTGATGATGTTATGGGCAAAGTGCAGTCCATACTGGATATGCATCCGGCTGACTTGCACATATCAATACTGCTTTACCCTGACCATAGTACTCTTGATCGTATATTTAGACAATTTACTTCAACCGGCAACACGCCAATAGCCTTTTACTCTCACAAAACAAAGTCTATTTATGTTGATATCAGCAGTGTTACTGATGGTGTTCTTGGCCATGAAATAGCCCATGCTGTTATTAATTTTTACTTTGTAACACCTCCCCCGGCAAAAATGCAGGAAATCCTTGCCCAGTATGTAGATTTACATTTGTGGGATTAGTAAATAATGTGAATCGGTCACAATAACTAATTATTTAAGAGATTGCTGGCATAATTAGAATAAGTCTTTTTTTAGCCTAAAATAAATTAATGCTACATCCTCCCCTATTTGGGGGTATTACTTCCCTTCCTTAGTGCCACTGCACGTTATAGTTATGTGCCATGAATAAATAGTGACACACTTGATTGGCTTCCTAGCGGACAATAAAATCTGTAACAGCTTGAATTGAAAGAATAAAAAAATAATTACTTTTTGTGTGTTCTTGGCATATATATTGCGATTGTAAAGCTATTAAACAGTATGCGTCTACAGCATTAATCAATATAAAGACAATTTCGAATATATAGTATTTCGAGAAAAACTAATTAAGAAAGAGGAGGAATAATATGAGAAAGTTGTTAATAGCATTTATAGCGTTAGGGGTAATTTTTGGAGCGAGCATTGCTGGTGCAGTTACACCACCAACAACGGTCACAGTTGATAGTTACCTCAATGGTTGCACAGCGTACAACGGTTGTTTGCCAGCAGGTGATAGGGGCATACCTGCTACCAGCATTTACAAGGAATTTTTCCCAACGGGACAGTACACCTTTACTGTGTCGAGTGGGTACTGGGCAGCTACAACTGCTCATGGTAATTCATGGATCAATCCAAGGGGTTTTTGGAGTATGAATTTCTTTAATGATGATACGCAGGGAGATTTTGATATGCTGGGTAGTTTTACTGATTATACATCAGGTCCTGATGCTCTTGCTGCACATGTGGGAGATTCTGTTACCTTTAATGTAGTAGATTATAATGGTACAGGAGGATCAGTCTTGGGGTTCTATGTAGAAGACCATACGCCACGTAGCAACTTTGGTGAAGTCACAATTGATATTGCAGTTGCTCCAGAACCGGTAAGTACCACTCTCTTTATCATCGGTGGCGTTGTTTTGGGAGGTAGAAGTTTCTTGAAGAGAAAAAGAAGCGTAAAGTAATTCTATAAATAGAACAGCATTATAATAGTTGAAAAGGGCTTGATTTATTCAAGCCCTTTTTTTTTGTTGCCAAGCGGAGAAGGCAAACTCAAGCCCTTTAGTCCTGCTTTTACCTAGAGCGGGTGAGAAAGACAACACAAATTGTGTAGATATACTTGGCAGTAGATAATTATTTTCTTGACAACATCCAACAGCATATGAAATAATCCGATATGTTTTCATCATGGCTCTGGTGAAAATTGCATCAATAAAAGTGGGGACGTGTTGATGCATACTATTCGAGTTTTATAGCGATTCAACAATATCCGGCATTGTAGATTAAATAATATTCCCACAAGTTGATTTAGATTAATATCATTTTTATTGCCGCTCTTGTCTATCAGAAGAAAGGGGACGTTTTTGATGATTAGAAGATCTTATCGGAATATGTCTGTAGGAATTTACTGTACTTTTATTAATATCCCTTCTTCTCTCAATTGCCATTTCTCTGACAAAACCACTATCAATTATGTTGACATCAGTAGAATGATTGGAGGAGGCAATGAGTAGAAATTTATCGCTAATTATAGTTTTTGGATTATTGGTTGGGTTTTCAAATACGGGTTATGCAGATGAGCGTATTACCATAAACGCCTGTGGCTATGGTGCGGTAGGATGTATTGATGGACGTTCAGGGCCGGATTATTCAATTGGTGAGTACAGAAGTGTAACTCCTGGCTTATATAAGATTGAAGTAATTGATGGAGCATGGGGCTCATTTGAGTTGACTGACTTTACTTCTCCGCATGACGTTCATCTGATTTTTGGTCAAGGATGGTTATGGAGTTTGATTATTTATAACGGTGTTGATTCGTATATTCTTGGAGATCATAGTACTTCTGCTGCTTTTGTATACCCGACTGATTACCCTAGTGCTTCAAGCGCACAAGCAGCGGCACTTGCGCACAATATAGGCGACTCAGTGCATATAAATACGACCGGAGACTTATGGTTTTATGTGTATGATCCTTACAGTCGTAGTAACTCGGGCGTTCTTACCTTTGATATCACGGCTGTTTCGGAACCTGAAGAGCCTAATGGAGCTGTCAAAACCTGGGAAGGAGCTGTCAGCAACTATGCACATGTAGATGCAAATTGGGCAGAAGGAACAGCGCCGGTGGCTGGGGATAACATTATTTTTGACAATGATATATCATCTGCAGATTGTATCTGGGATATTAATCCAACTTTGAAATCATTTAGTATGAGAGGAGGATATAGCGGTAGAGTTGCACTAAATTCGGACCTCACGATGACGGGCTATATAAATATACTTTCCGGAACACTTGATCCCGGGTCAGCAACTATAAGTTTCGGCGGTGACTGGAACTACTTCCATAACAGCGATAAGATCCTGGGGGATGTTTTAGATATGGACGGTGTGAACAACCTTGATGTTTTGCAAAATATGCTGATGTCCCTTGAAGAGGTCGAAGCTGACTACTGTGGAGATATTAATCATGACGGAGACATCGACATCATGGATGTTTTATTAACTCTCAGAAAAGCAAAAGGAGAGAACAACCCTGATGAGCAATGTGAAGGAGCGTTGTTTCTGCCGGGAACCAGTAAAGTGGTTTTGACAGGAACCGATCAGACTATTAAAGGCGATACTATATTTTATGATCTTGAGAAAATAGGACAATGTCCGGGAGATACACTGTACTTTAAAGCTTTGAGCATGCAGACAATTCTAGGCAAGCTATCTCTGAAAGGTGAAGCAGGCTGTAAGCTCGCTTTATCGAGTACGAATTCACATATTCCCTGGTATCTTAATCCCCAA
>PIVU01000107.1 GCA_003354025.1 Nitrospirota bacterium | reverse complement strand
AGAACATTCTCCCATCACCCAACCCCGCCCTTATAATCTTCGCCCAAGAAGTTCTGCAATTGTCCTCTGTCCTTCCCCTCCTTCAACGAACAATTCAATTCCCAATGTGAATCGGCATTCTGAACATGCAACAGATGACACCCTGTGCCGCCACGTTGACGGCAGTAATGCTATAGCAACAGCGCCTGCGGTTGATGTTGAAGTTTCATCCACCCTTTCCTTTGGTGATATGGATTCAATCTCCCTCATGGACCTCGACGCGCAACCTTCCGACCCGAGCAGTGATAAGAACATTTGCACTCTTCAGTTTGCGGGGATCTCTGAAGAAGAGAATACCCGATCCGCTCCAGCAACCCTTGAGTCCTCTAGGACATCATGTGGTTCGTCTGTTGAGAAGGAGAAAAACGGAGTCAACATTCATTCCGACGCTCAAAACAGGGAGTTCCACGCCGACGACCATGGGAGGGGCCGTTCCGATGGTCAGGATTCGCCAGTGGATTCCTTGCAAAAAAAACCTGCTGCTCTTCCCGATAAAGAATTTCAGGAAAAACAGCGAAGGCAACTTCTTCATCCTTCTTCAAGTGGCAACGGGGTTGGAACACCATTCATGAATAGTGGAAGTGTCAGCCGCCGTACCCGAGCTCGAAGATCAGTTACGACATGCGCCGGCAGGGAACCTGACTATTGTGATGATTCTGGTGGTAGCATATCCAGTTATGATGGTGGCGGTGATGGAAGGAGTGCCGATCGTGATCCGTTATATGTTCCTCCAGCAGCAGAGAACACTGATTTTGGTGGTACAGCTTCAATATCTTCACGTATTAGTCGTTGTTCAGGTTCCGCTAAGAGGAAGAGGAGGAAGGAACTAAAGAATTCGAATAGGAAAAAGTCGAAAGCAACAACGACCTCAAGAAGTGATCTACCGACAGCACAAATTAGAAGGAAGGTTTCCCGTCCAAGGAGAAAGAAAACCTCCAAGGACAACGAAACTCTTGTTCCGAATTCCTTAGCTGACAGCAATAGGTTTCGTCACATAAGAATTCGCGCTCTATTAAAAAAGAACTCGCTCGATACCTCTACTTCTCTCCAATCCCCACATAAAAATCATATGGAGGATCCCAAGTGGGCTGTTGGAAAAAATGCCCTTTACAATGTTGCATGTGATCTCACCCCACGCGAGCTTGGTAAGTTGACTTAAAATAATTTTGAATGTTACAAATACAAAATACTAATGCTGATGGATCATTATAACACACAGCATTGAATGGGACACATGCAATCATTGGGAAAGAATACTTTCATCCCCAATACGAAACATTGTCTTTCAACGAGCTTTTGAGAGTGGGCAATTCGAACTCTGTCTTCAAGGATCAATCTGTTTTAATCTTGAAACAAAGACCAGGTCCTTCGATCCGGAACACCGAAACAAGATCGCAAGTGGATCCCTACGACATAATTGAAATAATCCAAATTGATAGAAATCCAAAGGGCCAAATTTACACAGCTTCGGACCTGAACACCTCTCTTCATCTCGCAGTCTCGCATGATATTGCTGAAGAAATAGTACACCGTCTCAGATTTTTCTACGGTCACGAGTCTTTTGTTACAACAAATGACAATCTTCAACATCCCAAGCATATCCGAATCAAGTCCTCTGATAAAAATTATGGTCAAGAAGGAGATGGAATCTTTGTTCTTAACGATTCGGCCGAATCTCAAAGTAAGAGTAGCAGCATACGTTCCATCAAGAATCTTTTTCAAACCGTTTGCAACAAGGGTCTCTTTGCGAAAATGAATTTTGCCGAAAGAAAAAGAGGTAAAAGCAACAATGATTCCGCTCATGGCGATGCTCCTGTCCTTCATTTTGGATTTACAAATTCCAATTGCCGAGCAAATCCTGCTAATAGGACATCAACTGTGGGCTCAGTAGGTCCTTCACAGATCTCTTCCGGGTTTGAAGGGTTATCGGACAATTGTTTAAAGTCGGTGGTAAAACTGATTAGCACTGCTGAAGACATGTGCCCCGGGGGAAAAAAATTATTCCAGATTCCAGAGAACAACGTTTATCGAAAAGAATACAGAAGACAACTAAATGAGGCATTCAAAGTTTCCTTTGACACTGAAGGTAATCCAGTTGGATCCTTCTTTATATCCTGTGAAGGATTCACGATCATTATTCCACTTATTTTATCGGCCCATAGGGACTTCTTGAATGATTTCATCAATGGTAAGTTTCATTGATCCATTCATATTTCCAATTTCCCCAAAGACAATAATCTAACATTGCATCATCTACATGTTTCAGGAATGAATAATGTGCTTCAGATTAATGTCTCTGTTCCCCTTGATAGTAAAAATTTTCCCGACGAAAGGTTGTACAATTACATCTGGAAAGTCCTCGACCCAGAAGGTCTGTTTAAGACACAAGAGCAACGCATGTCGCTCATGGTCCCCATTTCCGTCATCTGTTATTCAAGGAAGGTTGTAGGTCAGTCGACAGAGAAATTATTGGAACTGGATAACTTTGCAGATGATGAATCTCTGGTTACGGGAAAGGATGGTTCCACAAAGTACAACATCAGCCTCCTCAGGAAAACTCTGAAGAAATGTTTTACCGATGAGCAGTCAAGCAGGAATGTGCAGGCCATGTACGAAACATCGTCTTACATCAATCATGAAGTGCAACAAGATCTTGTCTCGAGCTTCAACAGTCACCGAACAAATCTCCATGAACACCTTTTTGAAAACTCTGCCCACCATGATAGAACAAATTTTAACATCTACTATCTGAAAAATGGATACAAGGCAAAGAATGACTGGGCAAACCTTTTTGCCGATAGGAAGGAAGATTACGACGAGTTTGTAACATCAATTGAACGTATTCCAGAGAAAAACATCTTCATAGACAGTCGTTTCGTCAGGGAGTTTAGGAATTTGGTGGATAGGTGGTATCCTATCCTTGAAAGCTATGTTGGACAAAGGGGAACAGCAATCCCTTATGATAAGATACAAAGTGATCGGAGGTACAATCGGGACCGTGATCTCCACAAATATTATCCAAGACCTTCTATTCCGGCTGAGGAAAAAGACACAATGACGAAATCAATGATGTTGACCAAATTAAAGGAGATGAAGGATTTCTTTTATAATGTGGAGATATTTATGTCTATAGCTGATGGATCAAAAAAGGCTCTTCTTGCCCTGGATTTGAATGAGTCGGGTACCCATATATGTATGGATGAGGAGGATGAATATTCATATTCCACTGCCTTCGACATCGATGCATGGTATAAATACTGTCAGCATGATTTATTCGAAAAACGTGTTGATAAGTTAAGGGCATCAGTTATTGATGCTGAGGAAACCTTTCAGGGACCAAGACTGCAGTATCCTGCTGGCTGGCAAAAAATGGTACGTCTACAATTGATCTTTCACTTTGCTGTATTCAAACCTTGCAACGACGGCTAATGTATATCTATCATTTCATCAGAGATATTACTGGAAGTTTGTTTCATGTTTTCTGAAGCTAGCCGCTATTCGAGAACGAGAACATAATTTAATGGAGAGGCACGATTGTGCATGTTTTATAGCGTACTGTGCCATTACCTCTAATGGGACCTCAGACATTGCCGAGATCACTAGACGTGTTTCAGAGATGACTGGACTGTTCCCAAACCGTTTCGATGAACTCGGCAAAGATTCAAACGATGATGATTGCATTGAGAGAGAATATTTTGTTACGAATTGGAATGACGATAACTCACCCTTTGGTTTCATGAACATGTATGAATCATTGTTTCACTTTTCGAACACCAGGATGTTCCATGCTCCCGGCAGTTGCAAGCAACATCGGCATGTCTACTGTTCTGGAGGTAAGTCGATTTTTGAAAAATTTCACCGAGCGTCTGAGGATCCGAGCCAGTATCCATCGTACCTCAAGACGGACCATTGCCCAATAAAGAAAATGTTAGACCTTTTCGATGCATGCAACCTCTCAGTTGAAAAACAGCCTGCTAAATCAGATGAGGCTTTCGAGACCTTGAAAGTTGAGTTGGAAAATGGGGTGGAGGGAATAGGAGGGTTCAATGTACATCATGTCATCCACCTTTCTGCTCTTTTGGGATTAATCCCACTGAAGGCTATTGGTTTTGCAACATTAGAAGTTAAAAATCCCAGTTCAAAGACTCAGAAAGTTGCCAACAGAAATAGAGGTCCAGTCAGGTTCATTCAAGCTTCGTGTTACAATGTAGAATCGATCGATCAACCGATCCCAGATTGCGATGTTCAAATAATTTTCATTAAGGTTTACAAGGAACTTTGTCAGATATTCGGAAGGAAGGCGGTCCAGAAGGCATTGTTGGAGAACAAGCTATGTGAACTGAATAGAATCTTCCGTGTGTACTTGGTCAAACATGACATTACAAAAGGAGAGTATGAAAAGGCAAGTTAAAGTTTATTTTCGAAATGAATTTTACTTCCACCATGATCTCTAACCTTGTACAAAATAGATGTTGGGTTCTGACAGAAAAAAACTTTTAGCTTATTTGAATGATTGCTTCGAGTCACCGATGGAAGACCTTGCCGAAGATCCCAAAGCAATATCTTCCGACAGCGTTTACATGGACTTCACTCAGTGTGAGGAACGTCGATTCGATCCAATGTTTCACGTACGATTTGAGGGGGGGCTTCCTTACATTCAAATGTATTCCCATATTCTGAGAAGAAACAAGACACACGGAATTGAATCAATGAAGCTGACCAACTGGAGTGATAAATTTCAAGATTTGCCCAAGAAATTTGTTCCCGTTCTTAGCTGGAAAACAGCGAGTCCCAATGAGAATAATTCAAGTTATCATAGGAAACTATGGATGGACAAGAAATTAGTCGAAAGATTTCTGCCGAGGTATTGTTCCGTTGACCACCAATGCGTTTTGTGTCGAGATGTGAATTCAAGCTCCACCAAACAATGCCCTAACAAAAATCACAGCAATAGAGGTCACTGTGTTTATACGCCAACCAAGACCACAAGCAATAGGTACAAAGTCAGGTATCAAACTCGTATAGTAAACTTCAAAAACAAGAATAAGAGTTTGTACCCGAAGTTCAACAGTTCGAAAAGTTTGAAGGTTCGGGACTGGAGAAAAATTCATAAGGAACCAACGGATGTGTCGGAAATCGACAACTACGTTGTTCTTCCACTCGCTAAATTTCGCAATGATATTAGTATGAGAAGTGATGATGACCTGTAAAGCCGTTGTACATAAAGAATCTTAAACATTAATCATATCTACTTTCTTTGTCGCATCCGAGGTCTTCGTTGTGAAGATATTTCCATTCTTTGAAAGGAAGTATTTCGACAATGAATGGTGTTCGTTGTGTCATATCCGAGTCAGCATAATCTTCGAGTGCAAAACATGGTGAGGTAATGAAAGATGCTTTGGTTAATCGATATCCTCTTTCGAGAGTCCAATATTGGGCAAGTCTCGGACACCCACATGATTCCCAATGATTCGTAGCTTCTTGAGTTGGATCACTATTTGTTTCGTTCAGTTCTACCGATTGAACCAATGCATATATGTCATTGCTGTATATGCTATTTGGATGTAAGGTACAGTTTCTTAAATCAACGAACATGTAGATCCTGGCAATCGACTCATAAGTCATGACCTCTCTTGTCGTCGCGTTTCTTCTTTGTCCCGGGGTTGCTGCATCTTCATCAGGTCCCTCATCGGTTTGCCAACTAAAATTTGCGTAATCATACCATTCCTGACCCGACCTGTATGAGGGATGGGCCCTAAAAATTGATCCATCTTTAGATAAGCATGTGAAGGCGTCGATGGAATCACTCTGTAATTGCCTCGGTGTCTGGTTCACTAAGAGATCGAACAATGCCTCGAGACAGCTTCTTGGGTAAGGTCTTGTAAATTTCTTGTTGTTTTTTTTCACATTCACAGATATATTCCTGCCATCGTTTGCAAATGTGATTATTACCTTTGTTGATCTGCAATTGATATTCATTTTACTTCTTCGGCTAGGAATTTCATCAAAACATCCAGTGTCCGAATCGTCATCTGAGTCCATATCAGAACCTACTTCGTCAATGTCCACGTCGCAACTTTCTGGCTCTTTGAGGTGTTTACTTCCGTATTGCTTTATTTCAGAATGATCCAATGCTTTCCTTAGGATCATGTCGTTAGCATAGTTATTACACAACTGAATATCGATGGAATCAGCTCTTCCCTGAGTATTCCTAGCCGGCTTCTTTGCCAGCTGCTGGAAATTACCTTCGGAGGCACCTCCATCAAAATTCCTTGCACTACCAAACTTTAAGACGTTTTTCGGGACATGAACGAGATAATGCATCTTGGGAAAAGTACTATGTACATTTTCAATAGAACTGGGTGACAATTCTTCCAATACCTCTTGATAGAATTTGAGAAATTCCTGTATTGGTATCGATGCACGAAGGTGATGCCCATTGTTACTTGGTGTTTCAAGAAGTTGTCTTGGGAATTGTTCCTGATACATATACTCATAAATGGACAACGAATATTCGAGAAGTTTCGTAAGTCTGTTCATTCTTTCTTGGGTAACTTTGAAATCACCATCACCAATCATCAAATTTCTGCATGATGATGTGAGAGAGAATATATACAAGGCAAATACTCTTGCATACTTTTGATTCGCATCATACTTGATCTGGCCTTTGGTTAATCTAAATGCGAATTTGGATATCCTGGGATAATTCCTAGCACTTTGTTTCCTTATTTTGGTGATTAGCCTCGGCATCGATGTCTCAATTTCTAGTTTGCCAATCGTATCTTCAGTCCTTCCCAAAGACAAAAGGAATAGGTCCACGAGGAGATCAGGAAACTTTTCTTTGAATGTATGCATCATGCAGACGCAACATGCTGAGTTCAATCCATTCTCGTTTGCACCGAAATTGACACCAGTAAATGCATTTCTAATTCCATGATAAAAGTATATATCGTTCAATTCTTCCCTTGCATTTTTAGTTTCCTCCAAGGAATAGAGAGGATTCATCTCACCAGAGTAATCAAATGATTTTATCATAAGAGAATTGATGTGATGAAAACAGTGAAATGTACAAGGTGCGTATGGATCCATACAGTTTTCCCTCTTGATATCGCAAGAAAAGGTCATTGCCGGACCATTGTGACTACGTTTTCTTGCATTAAGCTTGTCGAATCCCTCGATATCACCAATCACATTCATGACAGCAAATTTTAGATTGTACTCCTCACCTTGATAAACCCATTTCACTCCATCCTTGAACTTGTCGAGTTCGATGAGATCAGAGATAATGTACCTAAGAACAAAGTGGTAGTCGACAGTTTTTATCTGTGCGTTGTCCTTTTTTTTGGCGTCCTTATCTAACACTACAAGCTTATCCAGAAGACCAGGTATAAATCCAAGATGCCTCCAGGCTTCAGGTGTCTGTCGAATCGAGCGAAGAAAGATGCCAAGTGTCATCGATGTTGGTTCCCAGCAATGTCCTTTCCCAAATGATCGGTCTATAAACTTCGATATGGGTATAAGAACATCCTGAGGAGAAGTGCATAATTTCTCTTGGGTGTTGATAAACCAATCTGTAGTGTGAACATCTCCGAGATGTGAAGTCCTTCCAAACCTTTTGTTAGGCTTATTCTTTCCCCAAATGAGATTTTCAGGTCTCATCAACTTCGTATCTGTAAGGAGGGAAAATATTTGTTCCAGAAAATCAAACTTGACAACACTAACATAATGAAGTGATCCAGGAAGTCTAAGGATTCTATTGGTGGGACGAATTCCTTCTATTCCATGAATCTTGGCCATTCGATTTACAAGTTCAGTATATCCTAGAGGAGCTCCCATATCCTTAAAGTAAGGATTGTCAATCATTTTTAGCGCCCATTTCTGCAAATCTTTGTACAAATACTTCGGTGCGTTGGTGTCCTGTAAAATTCCTGCGAGTTCCAACCAAAATGTTTCTCTAGGAGAGTAAACTATATCTTCCGGATCTGGAGAATTTAGTTTAATTTTCATGAGCCCGTTGCATATGTTGGAATTTGTTGTCGTCCCTTGGGTATCAGTATGTCTATCTTGTTCGTCTTCGGTTGAAGGATTGTTACCATCTGTGTCAGGAGTGTGTTGGAATTCAATTTGATCATCGTCAGACTCACTACTATCAGCAACTTCAAAGTTGTTATTGGGTTCATCGTCTACATCTATGATTCTGTCCTGGTGATTTTTGGGTGACAAATCCCCTGACAAAGGAAGGAATAGCTGAGACATTAATTCTTTAGGTATTGACGGTAGTGTCGGATAGGAAAAACTTGAATCATTGCCAGGAAGATCGGTCACGGTCATGCGATTTACAATTTTCTTATAATTGTGGGTGGATAGTGTGGCAGAATGAATGTTAAATGTATAACCGCCATCAATAGGTACTGAAGGTGGTTTGGCAGTGGTGGTTTCTATGGTAACCCTCTGTGATTTAGATTTACTCGACCTTGATCGATTTCCTTTGTTTGACGTTGAAAAAAACTGCTTTTCGATGAGTGATGAGGAGGACTTGGCATCTCCTCTTTGTTCTCCAGCTTTTTTCGATATGGGTAATTTTGTTGACATGATGTTGCATGTTGTTACATGTAGATGGAATGATCCTCGAGATAGATACTGGCCACAATTGGGACATGGAAACTTTTTCAAGTCCATTGTAAGCAACTTCAGTCGTTGAAGATAATCGTTGATTCTTACTTTTGATGTATGCCACTATTTATGAGAAAAAAACGGTCGATGCAGTCGAACTAGATTTCTGATACATGATTTTGCTGTGAACGGTAGGTTTTGGAAGTATGGAGTTTACGGGGGAGGCATAAGTGCAAAGTTGACAACGGACAAAAGTTGTAAAATATTATTGAGAGATGTATGTATATTTAAGATAATTAGACAAGAATGAAATTTGATTGATAACAAAGGGGAAAGAGGCGGGGTGTGTTTATTTTGGCACGTAAGCGGAGATAGGGGAATTGCACTGTGAATACCAAATTGCATCAATCGATGACAACTTCGCACACAATAAAGTAAGTGAAAATGAGCGGTGCAACAGATAACGAATACACATACTTTAGTGAAACATTGGATGCAGAATTGACAAATGAAGAGAAGATTACCAAAATGGATGAAGAAATTAGGAAACTTCAAGACTATGTTACATATCAGCAGATGATGGTTCAAATCAAGGAAGACGGGACCACAAAAAAGGGGAGACAAATTTATAACATGAGTAACAATCGTGCATTAATGTCTAGTATAAGAGATGTCATGTCAGAGGTGGTTTTCCCACATTGTAAATTTATTGGGAAATTGGACCTCCAAACGATATCTAAAAATTCGATTGCTAAACTTTTGATGGATAAACTGAAGGTCGGAGAACAATTTGCCATTGATGGTGAAAGGATGCAATTTCGGTTGAAGTGGTGGGGGAGAAATTGTGAGCTAGTGGAAAGGTGCCTGGTAGATCACAAAACAAAGTCAACGCAAAATTTGAAAAAACGATATATGATGGGTAAATATTATGTGTGAAATCAATTGTTATGCTATAAAATGTAATTTCGGGTCAAATACCTTACATATGTTTTTCAGAATTATACAGGAGAAGACATGACGATACTAGTGGTGAAAAGGGAGGAACAAAGGAGTTCGATGGGATCATGAATTTGATGAAAAAAAGTGAAAACTTTCAAGGAAAAATCTTTCAAGAGCTTAAAACCAAGGAGTTGTACGCTTCTTTTGTCGGAATGTGTGCGGGTTGTATTGTAGGATACCACCGGTACAAGACTTCCTTGCGAAAGCATTTGTCACATGATCCAGAGGGACAGTGCCACAAATGGTTAACACCTGATGACGAAGCTATGTGTTGGCTCATGATAGAAAATGGTGTCGATAAATGGAATGCAGAGTTCAACATAAGATGTAACCGAATTCTACAAAATGATGCTGCCCAAGGCCCTAATTATGGAGGCTTTCAGTCAACAAAGTTACCAAAAGAAGACAAGGATGGCTTACCCATGCTCAAGTACACTGAAAAGTTAACAGAGAATGGTAGGAAAAAGCTTTGTGGTTGGGATCACATGGGGGTTGCTAGATTCAAAACTTTGAAAAGAGAAATTGAACTATTTCGTTATGACCATGAACTTGTTAAAATAGGACCTAGAGAAGTGCTAAAGCCAAAAGTACAAGAAATGAATGGAAAAAGAGTGTATGTGCTGCAAACTGAATACAAAAATTATTCGGAACATGCTACCCATGTCATGGCGCAATTGTTAGAGATAGAGTCTCCTGATGTAAAAGGTAAAAAAAGAGTAGGCCAAGAATTATCATCGCATGAGCAAAAACGGAAAAGGGAAATAGATGCTATTTACAATGATGGTTCATTGAGTATGTTTAGCAACATTGCTTGTACGTTGCCATACATGGAAGTATAAAATTATTAGGGTGTTTTTATTACAGCAATTGTTTCGATGAATTGCATGAATATAATAGAAATCCGATAGTATCTCTAATAGTATGCTGGATGGTCATTGTTTTGGCGTGCTATATTGAAATTGGGCATTGTCAAATAAATATGATGTTGTGGATATTATTGATGAACGTGGTTAAATTGCTAATAATTGTTGACGTCTAACTTAATTGCAAATGATACGTATATGGAAATGTGGTAAAAATATAATGGTGGTGATTAATCATATGGGTTAATACAATGCTAATTTGTGCAATACGCAGTTTGTTATATAAAATAATATAGTAAATGCAGTATTTGTGCTGTGTTAGAAAAAAATAATGGTGAGAAAAAAATTACATGGTGAATACTTTCGCGCATCAGTAAAAAAGTCGTGTAATTATAAAGGGTAAAGTGCATTGAAGTATACCGGGGTATTGACCGTGAAAAAAAAAAGGCGCCCAAGGGCCGAACCCCCTTTGTGACGGAGTGGCTGTGTCATTGATGGTGGACGTTGGGATTTCTGGGGAGAGGGAGGTAGGCTGCTGCTGGTGGGGGTGAGAGGTGCTGGCGGAGGAGGGTGGTGATGAGGCCAGAGTAGTAGTAGGAGATGCTGCTGAAGTGGGATCGTATGATGTGGCGTGGGGTGTGGTAGTTGGGGAGATAGTGGAGGAG
>PIVU01000106.1 GCA_003354025.1 Nitrospirota bacterium | reverse complement strand
CTATATGGGGCAATTGATCAATGATATCCTGGAGTTTTCCAGGATGAGCCGCCAGCCGCTGAATAAGTCCCGTATCAACATGAAGAACCTTGCCGAAAAAATATTTAATGAACTTAAACCGGAATACGGGAAACGGGTCATACATTATAAAGTAAACGATCTCCCCACATGTTCGGGGGACCTGCTCATGGTCAGGCTAATTCTCACGAACCTCCTCTCAAACGCAATTAAGTTTACCCGAATAAGGGAGACTGCACATATTGAAGTTGGAAGAAAAACAGTCAATAATGAAACCGTTTATTACGTTAAAGACAACGGAGTCGGATATGACATGAAATATGAAGACAAGCTCTTCGGCCTGTTCCAGAGGCTCCACAGCCCAAAGGAATTTGAAGGCACCGGTGTCGGCCTTGCAATTGTCCAGCAGCTTGTCCATCACCACGGAGGTCGGGTATGGGCTGAGGGCAGGGTTAATGAGGGCGCTATATTTTATTTTACATTGTGAAAAAATGTGAGATAATTAGTTAACAAACAGAGAGGGATGATTATGTCTATTAATAGTGCAACCGAGATCCTTTTAATTGAAGACAGGGAAGAAGACGTTGAACTTACCCTGAGGGCGCTCAAAAAACACAATCTGGCAAACAGCGTAAAGGTCGTCAACGACGGGGAAAAGGCCCTTGAGTTTATCTTTGCCACAGGGGATTATGCAGACAGGGAAATGAACAATTTGCCGAAGCTTATATTGCTTGACCTGAAACTCCCCAAAGTAGATGGCCTTGAAGTCCTTAAACAGATACGGTCCGATGAAATAACAAAACTCACACCTATTGTCGCGCTGACTTCCTCCGCTGAGGAGAGGGATGTTATCGAGAGCTATAAACTGGGGATAAACAGCTATATTGTGAAGCCAATGAATTTTGAGAGTTTTATAAACGCGGTTTCAGAAGTAGGGCTCTACTGGCTTCTTCTGAATCAAGCTCCTGGAATAAAATCTGTTTAATGGGAATTTTGAATATGGAAAAAGAACTTCGAGTAATTCTGGTTGAAGACCTTCCGACCGATGCCGAGCTTGTTGAAAACGTCCTGAAAAAGGAATTCATACGGTATAAGTTGAAAACCACCGACACAATGCTGGATTTTATCCGGGAAGTTAAGGAATTCCAACCCGACCTTATCCTTTCCGACTATATGCTCCCTCAGTTCACCGCGATAGAAGCCCTTGCGATTTCACAGAAATACTCTCCGGCAATTCCTTTTATCATCGTTTCCGGAGCAGTTGATGATGAGACCGCCGTACACTTGATGAAAAACGGGGCGTGGGACTATGTGAGAAAAGAACGTCTGGCCGGTCTCGGGCCTGCCATAACGAGGGCTCTTGAATTGAAGAAAAACCGGGATGAAAAGGAAAAGGCGGAACAAAAGTTGAAGGAAAGCGAAAGCCGCTTCAGACGCTTGTTCGAATCCAACATGCTGGGCATGGCCTTCTGGGATATTTCCGGCGAAATCAGTGAAGCAAATGACCTGTTTCTCCAGCTTACAGGCTATACCCGGGAGGAACTTCTGGAAGGCAAGATCAACTGGGAGAAGATGACCCCGCCCGAATATGCTGACCTGGACAGGAAGGGCGTCGAGGAAATAAAGGAAAAGGGGGTCTGCACACCCTTTGAAAAAGAGTACATCCGTAAAGACGGCTCACACATACCCGTTCTCATCGGCGGGGCTTCAATTGAAGGGAAATCAAGCGGGGGAGTAACCTATTTTATTGATATCACGGAACGGAAGCAACTTTCGGAGCAGCTTCAACATGCACAGAAAATGGAAGCTGTCGGCCAGCTTGCCGGCGGAGTTGCCCATGATTTCAACAACCTTCTCAATGCAATTGTTAACTATGCTTCTATCATAAAAAAACAGTCCCTTGATAATACCATGATCGCTAAAGAAGCCGAACAGATCATCAACATATCAATGAAAGGCTCTGATATCACAAGGGGACTGCTGGCTTTCAGCAGAAAACATGTAAGCAAACGGATGCCCATTAGACTGAATGAGTCGATCGAAAATATAAAAAAGCTGCTCTCAAAATTTATACACGAAAACATTCACTTGAATATTCAGCTTTCGGAAGCCGATCCGGTCATTATGGCGGACAGTGTCCAGATAGACCAGATCATTATTAACCTTGCGACCAATGCAAGAGATGCCATGCCTGACGGCGGCAGCTTTACTATTGAAACAAAAGTGTCAACTCTGACAGATGATTTTATAAAAACTCACGGATTCGGAAAAGCCGGGCATTATACCGTCCTGACTGCAACAGATACGGGCAGTGGAATAGATACAGCAATAAAACAAAAGATCTTTGATCCATTCTTTACAACAAAGGACATCGGGGAGGGAACCGGTCTCGGGCTCTCTATTGTCTATGGTATCGTCAAGGACCACAGCGGGTTTATCATTGTTGATTCAGAGGAAGGCAGGGGCACAACTTTTGTGATATATTTTCCTGTTATTGAGGCAGCAGTCAGGGAGATAAAAAGTGAAAAGAAATTAGATCTGAGGGGTAATTCAGAGACAATTCTTGTTGCAGATGACGAGGAATCGATACGTCACTCAACAAAAGCTATTCTCATCGACTATGGCTATAATGTAATAGATGCAGTGGATGGAAAGGATGCGGTTGAGAAATTCATTCAAAACCAGGACAAGGTCAGCCTCCTTATCCTTGATTCAGTAATGCCCGAAAAGAACGGCAAAGACGCATACGAGGAAATTTGCAGTATCAACCCCAGCATAAAAGCCATTTTCACCAGCGGTTACCCTGCTGAGTCTTTCGGTAAAAAACATAAGCCCGGCGAAAAAAACGAGCTCCTGTTAAAACCGGTAATGCCCGATGTCCTTCTCAGTACAATCAAGTCCGCCCTTTCCTCAGAAAGTTAACTGCTTTATTTCGCCCTGTATTATTTAACCGCCCCGGCCGACAGCCCGCGCACAATCCTCTTCTGAAACAGAAATACAAGAACTACAAGAGGCACAGTAGCCACGGTTGAGGCCGCCGCAATTTCTCCCCATGGCAATGTATACTGCCCCTGAAACAACGCAATCCCCACAGGCAGTGTCTGGAATTTCTGCTGAGTCATTATCAGAAGCGCAAAGAAAAACTCGTTCCATGCATAAATAAAAACAAGAATCGCAGCAGTAAATACCCCCGGAGCAGCAAGAGGCACCATTATTTTAAACAGGGTTTGATAGTGACCGCATCCGTCAATCTTTGCAGCATCCTCAAGCTCTTCGGGAAGCTCCCTGAAGAAACTCGCCATGATCCATACACCAAGGGGAAGAGTCAGGGTAACATAAGGAATGATAAGCCCCTGATAACTGTTCAGCCATCCCAGGCCCTGCAGTATTTTCCACACAGGACCTGCTATGGATATTTGCGGGAACATGGACACTACAAGGAGGCTCCCCATTATCAAACCTTTATACTTTATCCTGAGTCTCGCAAGCGAGTATCCTGCAAATATTGAAAGAACGATTGTAAGCAAAGTTGTAGCGCCCGCTACTATTACGCTGTTCTGCACAAAATGAAACAGATTGTATTCGGTGATTGCAGATCTATATGAATCTATTGTGCCAGAAGGAATAATCACAGGAGGAATGGACGTAACTTCAAGGGAAGTTTTAAATGAGGTGTCAACGAACCATAAGAAAGGCAGTAAACTTAAGAAAACTATTATGAATACTGTGATATAAAATGATATTTTTTTCATATAAAAACCACTAAAAAAGCGAATGTCGAATGTCGAATGTCGAACAAGGAATTTCGAATTGCGAAGTTTTTTACTTCAGCATTCGATATTCTACATTGGATATTCGACATTCGTCTTTATCCTCTCTCCTGAAACAGTCTCGTTCCTATTACTTTTATGTATACAAGCGATATAATTAGTGTTACAAAAAACACCATAACAGATATCGTAGACCCATATCCCATCATCCCTTCCGCAAATATTTTCTTATACCCGTAAAACTGAAGTACATTGGTAGCATCAGCAGGTCCGCCTTGTGTCATAACAAAGACAAGATCAAAAACCCTGAAGGCATCCATAGTCCTGAACAGCAGAGCAATCAGAATTGCCGGTTTAATAAGAGGGAGCGTAATCTTCGTGAACTGCTGCCATGCAGATGCACCGTCTATCTTTGCCGCCTCATAAAGGTCGTCCGGAATTAACTGAAGTCCAGCCAGTATCAACAGCCCTGCAAATGATGAGGTCTTCCAGACATCCGCTGCAATAATAGCTGCAAAGGCCATCTCCGGACTTGCAAGCCATGCTGTATAAGCTGAGGTGTCAGCGCCATACAACAGATAATTCACAAGTCCGTATTTATCGTTGAACATAAACCTCCACATCTGTGAAGACACTACTGTCGGAATGGCCCACGGAACTAGTATCGCTGCCCTGACCACTCCACGACCCCTGAAGTGTTTATTAATAACAAGCGCTATTACAAGGCCGAATAGTATTTCAAAAAAGGTTGTTGTAAATACAAAGATCAGCGTATTGATAAGAGACGAATAAGCGTGTGTATCATTTAACAGTTCTTTATAGTTCTCAAATCCGACAAAGGGCTGCCCGAGATAGGGAAGGCTTAAAATTATTTTATGCATACTGAGGTAGCAAGAGTAAATAATAGGATAGAATGCGAATAAAACAACAAACAGAAAGCAGGGGGTTAAAAGTGATGCTGCAAATAATTTTTCCCGATTAACGAGAGAGAGTCGCATAACAATTATAAGTTAAATAATAGATTAAACCGTTACGAATAGATTAACACACGGGGCATTATAGCGAGTAATACAAATCAACCTTCTCGTTCTTATATGATGCACTGGCATTTACCCTGCCCGTATTGTGCCTTCCGTCATCATAGGTTATATCAATCAGTTCAGCTACAGCTCCGGCAAGTTTTTTGACACGGACGCAGTTCCGCTTTCCGAATCGTGTACCAAATGTTCTGTTGCACAATTCATAGGGCCCGCCGTATGGACTTAGGGGAAGAACTTCTTTTCCTTTTGCCCAGGGATCTCCTTTAATGAGATCGGTGTATCTAAGAGCCTGCCACGCTTCATGGGCCTCGCTGCCGTCACGACTGCTGCTGCCTTCTATCACACCATTACTATTGCCAAGTGAAACACCCTGCCATGCATGGACCCTCGGATCATCACCGGGCAGAGCATTATACCTGTTATAGTAAGAATTATAAGCAGCGCTTATGCTCTGCAAATCATTCATCAGCACATGCTGCCTAAATCCTTCAACGAGGTTTTCCCCCTTCATCACACCACCCATAAGCAGCCCGCCCATTACCAATGCGAGCGACATTTCCGGAATGGTAAACCCTTTTTTGCCAAGTTTCCAGAACATCTTATATCCTCCCTGAAATTACATACCAATCAGGATGTTCATCATTACTTCCTATTTCTGTCGTTCTGCCGAGAATTATTAAAATAGTTAAACTGAGCTAATGCAAACAATGTGCCTGACACACAACTTGCTGTATTTAAAGAATAGTGAATATTGGACAACTCAAATTCTAGTCACTATTGTCAACTTATCTACATGCAGCACAAATGGATTAATGTGCAATGCCTCCAAAATCCTCATAATATCATAAGGTTATGGCTGAAAACCAGATGCAGCAACAAGTGTTAAAATAATTTACTAGTACTCCTAATGCAGGAGTAAAGTGTAAATAGTTTAATCATTATATAACATGGTTTCAATGTTTCTCCATCGCAATAAGCTTCTCAATCTCTTTTGCTGCAGCCCTGCCCTCTCTCTTTATGTTGATGCGGGAGCCTGATATGGCCTTGCTGAAGTACCGTTGAAGCACGTTGGACACTGCAGGATATAAAGGAGTGCCCGGTCGTGGATATGCTGTTATGAAAACATCCTTCATATCGTGGAAATGAGGATTTGCTTTGAGAATGTCTTCATCACTATACAGATCTTTCCGCGTAGGAGCACGACCTGCTTTCAAGGCCAGAATTTTCTGCACCCTGCTGCTGGTGAGGAAACTGGCAAATACCCATGCGGCTTCCTTGTTCTCCGAATACCTGCTTACACCAACCTGCCATCCCCCGAGCGCGGAATAACTCCTGCCTCCCTCAAAGTGAGGCAGAACTGAAATGCCGACCTTACCGGCTACTCTTGATTTCTCAGAATTATTGGACACACGCCATGCATAGGGCCAGTTCCTGTGAAACACGGCCTTACCCTGAATAAAGAGATCCAGTGATTCAGGCTCCTGATATGTTAAAACACCCTTTGGCGCTGCTCTGCCGATTATTTTATTTCGCACAAACCTGACAGCATCCAGGGCAGGCTTTTGAGCAAGGCCTGATTTTCCAGTATCCCCGTTCAGGATAGTCCCGCCGTTGCTGAGAATATATTCCATCATGTCACAAACAAGGCCTTCATACTGTTTGAACTGTCCGGAAAATCCGTACAGCTCAGTATCATCATGCCGCATCTCATTAGTCGTAATAATGTCAGCCTGAATAACCATTTCATCCCAGGTCTTCGGGGGCGTAAACTTATATTTGTCCAGCAGATCTTTTCGGTAATAGAGCACACCGCTGTCTATAAACAGGGGGACCCCGTATGTTTTACCTTTATACGAATTAGCCAGCAACGGGCCCTCTAAAAACTTCTGCTGCTCCGATGCCGGGAACAGATCATCCAGCGGCATTGCCCACCCTGCTGCACCAAATTCCGGGGGCCATATGACATCCATCAGAAACACATCAACATCGGTGCTTTTATTTTTCAGCTTCTGTGTCAGGAGATCATGAAAGGCCGTAGAAGAGTGCGGGCCGATTTCCCTTATAACTTTAATGTCGGGATACTCATCTTCAAAGATCTCCAGGATCTCGTCCCATGCTGCCTGAATATTCGGCTTCCAGGTTACAAAACGGATCGTAGTTCTGTCTTCATCGTTTTTTGCACAGCCGACAGCCGAAATCATAACCATCAAACATATCAGCACAAGACAACATGATATATTGAACAGTCGTAACTTCTTCATAGTCCCTCCTATTGTGCTATTGGTCCGATATCGGAAGGGCGGGGAGACCCCGCCTCTACATTTTATATTGTGTATATCCGCAAGTACTGGGAACCAGCAACGGTATTTGTTTATTTCAATTTAAAATCAACCCGGCTGTCTTTTAACTTTTCATTTTCTTCAGGCTTAAAGGATTCGGGCTCTATCAGGAAGACTCTGCCCGGATCAATACCGCCTGTATTAAGGAAGTAGTCTTTAACACTTAGTGCGCGCTTTGATGCCAGCAGCCTCAGGGCATCGTCTGTTATTTGTATATGGGTATGGATCATTTTTTCCATTTCAGGCACAGGCAGTTTCTTTAAGCCTCCCAGGGCATTTCTCGGTTTGGGAAATGTTTCTTCTTTATATGCCATTACAAGAAACTTTTCGTACTCTTCCGTAATGATGTTGACCTCATTTACAGAAGCAATTTCCTCACCTTTCTTTACCATCTCCTTAAACTTCTGCGCCTTTAATTTATTATCAAATGCATCCTGGTGCAGTCTTTGCCGGTCTCGTTCAGCATCTGCGTAACCTATTATATCAATACTCAATGCAGGTCTGTCAGCCAGTGCTTTGGCCAGTTTGTCCAGCTTGTTCTTTTCATTTTCGCTCATGTCCGACATTCCGTATTCATAGTCAACATAGCTCAGTTCTTCACCTCCGCCTACAAGTGCGCCAAGCAGAGCAAAAGGCGAAGTTGCTGCTTTAACCAGAAGATTGACAACCATCTTTATTACGATGCCGCCTACACTGAATTCAGGATCGCCAATTTCACCGGCAACAGGAAGGTCGAGATTAATTTCACCTTTTCTGTCCTTAAGAAGTGAGATAGCAAATTTCACCGGGAGCTTTGTTGCATCGGGATTATCCACTTTATCACCAAGTGTAAACTGGTCAAGCAGTACACTGTTTGTGGAATCCAGTTTCTTTTTCACTATCAGATATTTCAGGTCCAGAGAGAGCTGACCTTTCTGAATATTATATCCAATAAACTTGTTTGCATAGGGTGTTAATGGACTTAAATCCATGTCACTGAAATCGATATCCAGATCAACATAAAGATCATCTCCCAACGGGTTGATTGCTCCCTTGATCTCAAGAGGCGCATGGTTTTCAAGCTTCCCCTTCAGGTCAACATCAGCTCTTGAGCCTTCATCGGAAGAAAGGCCCGATACCCTGCCGCCAACCTCCTGCAGGTTTGCGGAATAGTTGGGCTTGATATGTCTGTCCGAAAAGTTAACTGTACCGGCCTGGAGGGTGACCGTACCTACTTTTACTTCCGGTCCTGCTTCTTTCTTGCTATCAACAGCGATTTGCTTTTCATCAGACTGCGTCGCTTCCTCTTCTGCTTCCTCCTCTTTAACTATCCCCTGTACATTGAGAGAACCATCGGGATGAACTATCAGTCGCGAATAGAAGTCCGTAAGAGATACATCATTTATATGCACCTTAAGCGGGTCGAGGTTGAATTCAATCCCGCTGAAATAGAGAGAATTCCATTTCAGAAAATCATTTGCCCCGGCCTTGTCTACCGATGCGAACTTTGATAGTGCAACCTCTCCTTTATAGCTGACCATCATGCCCTGACTTTCCGATGCACTATAAGACAGGCTGCCTCCTGCGGCAAATAATCCGTCAGTAATAAGAATATTTATCTTTTCCGTTATATAGGGCTGCAAAAAAGTAATGTCTATGTTCTTCACATCAAAGGAAACATCAGCCGCTATAGGGTTGATACCGAATGAGCTTTCAGCTGAAATCGTCCCGCTTTGATTTAGCGTAAGAGAATATGATAGTGACCCCCTGCTGTCCTTTTTAGTAGAAATGTCCTCACCGTGCAAATTAATTTCCTCGGCAGTGACTACTACTGGAGTATCGGGCACTTGATCTTCCAGCTTAATAGCATAATTATCAAAACTCACTCTGTTTATATTCACAACCCAGGGAGTCTCCTCCTTCTCCTCTGCAGTTTTTTCAAGCTCTTCAGCCAGTTTCGGCAGCGGTCTCTGCAGGTTCAATGAGCCGTCCTTATGCCTCTTCACTACAACCACTACATCCTGAGAGGCAACTTCCCCTATGGTCACCTCCTTATCTGCAAGGCTAAGGGCCACCCGGTTCAGTGAGAAGATGGGAATGTCTATCAGCGGATTATCATCATTGTCCAGAACATTAAGGTTATTCAACGTAATATCCCCCGCCAGCGTAACCGTAGACGGCCTGTTTTTGAACTGTGTAAATGCAATTATATTCTTAGCATCTATAGTTCCTGACAGGAGCTTAAAACTCATTGTATAGGGAACATATTCAATATAGTGAGTCAGGTCAAAGCCTTTGATATCCAGATCAATACTGGTCTCAAGGGAATCATGGAATGGTTTGGTGTTGCCGCTCAGCAAGATATTCGTACCATTGACCATAGCATTAAAGTAAGGCTGCACATAGGAGTCAATAAAGTAGGGCAGGTTGGAGATCATCGGGATTTTAAGAGTAATGTCACTGGCCTTATGGCGGGTTTTCTGAGGGCCGTCAAGAAAATCTATATTACCCTTCAGTATTTGAATATTATTAATTGAAAACCTGAAGGGCTCACCGTTTGCTGCAGGTTTTTCATCTCCACCCTCAATCAGGTCAGAGAAGTTATACAGTTTGTCTTCGCCACGCTTTATATTTAAGTATGGCTTGAACACCCTGACTTCCCTCAATATGAGCCCTTTTTCAAACACAGAATCGGACTGGAGGTTTACGTAAAGCTCATCAATAGAGACCAATGTATCGGTATTATTTTTGTCTTTAACGGTAAATCCGGCCATTAATACGGAAAGCGAATAGGGATTGAAGATCATCCCTTTGATTACAACTTCCCTGTTTAACTGTTTTGATAGTTCTTTAGCAAGAAAATGCTTGGCTACTGGAGATACAATGAGGAATCCCGTTACTGTATAAATCGTTATGAGAATTACTATCCACTGAATGGTCTTTAAGAGAAGGCTTCTGGGTTTCATTTTACCACCTTAATAATTACATATAATGTTACATTCTGTTATTAATATGAGGCTCTACTCAAAGATTATATAACTATTATATCACCCTTACAGAAGTTCACCCTTCGCAACGAGCACCACACCTCCCCCTACATAAACATCAATGCTGCCTTCCTTTTCCTCCGCCCTCAAGTTAATAAGCGAGGGCCTTCCCATTTCATACCCCTGCTCAACACGTGCATTAACTTTGTCGTCTCCGGTATACCTGTGCTTAACAAGGTATCCTGCCAGACATCCGTTGGCACTGCCTGTTGCCGGATCTTCGGGAACTCCGAAGTGGTCGGCAAACATACGGGCATTGAAATCATTTTCCTCTACGTAGGTCTCCGGACAGAATATAAAAATCGCTTTGGCAGTAGTCTGTTCGATTAATTCATTATATGCTGCAGCATCGATCTTTGCCTTTTTCACAGCTGACAGGCTTTTTAAGGGCACAATAATGAATGGCAGTCCTGTTGAAACTTCCTGCACTGGGAATCTGGAATCAATATCAGTTGTATCAATATTCAGAACTGCTGCAATGCGGTCAGGATCAATAACATCCATGAACTCCGGTTCAATCTGTTTCATCCATAGTATGGTGGGGGTATTTTTGTTACCATATTTAAAAGTTACCGATATCTGCCCTGCCTTTAAGTTAAGCTTAACTTTTTTTATCGGTTTATTAATAAGTTCCTGCTGAATGATAAATGCAGTACCCAGGGTAGGATGCCCGGCAAAAGGGACCTCCTTAACGGGTGTGAATATGCGCACATTATATCCATTGGCAATCAATTTCCCGGAAGTTATAAAGGTAGTCTCGGAAAAATTCATTTCCCTTGCAATGTTCTGCATAATGTCCGGCAACAGCCTCTGTGCGTCCGTAACTACGGCAAGCTGATTACCTGTATACTTTTCTCCGGTAAACACATCCACTATATAAAATGTACGTTTTTTCATTATAATTTCCCTTTATTGTCAACATGTTGATTGATAAACAAGTATGGTAGTGATCATTGATTATATATCAATTTAAATAACAGGGTTCAAGGAT
>PIVU01000327.1 GCA_003354025.1 Nitrospirota bacterium | reverse complement strand
ACTTTGCCAAATCCACCAGAGCCTGATTCAATTCTAAGATTATTTCCGGTTAATGTCTCTTGAGATACATTCATCGTACCCGTACCGCTATATGAAATATCAGTAACATCGCTGATGGCTCCTCTGGTTGTTACATCCTGAAGTGTGGAAGTATCAGGCTGAAGGGGTAGCCCCGTCAATTGAGAACCATTACCAATAAATGCTGATGCAGTAATACTATTTGTGGTAGTGCTTCCTTGGTCAGTCACTGATTGTAGATTCTGATTTGCACCTGAAGGTAAGTTGCTTAATAGTGAACCATCACCGCGATACTTGCCTGCAGTTAATGTTAAATCACCGGTATTGAGTACAAGTGGACCGTCGTTGATTAACACACCACTGCCCAATGGTTCGATATTAATTGTGGTCTGGAGGCATGTTATCTCGTTGATGCCTGTTTCGCCTATCTTAACTCGTGTTTGTTCCACCGGGTCTAAGCTTTTGATTTCAAAAGAAGCATCAAGGTCATCAAGGCCTGCTGAGAATCGTGATTTCGACACTGGATTGTTCAATACGAAATCGTTAAATTTTATTGAAGTGTGTACCTTCAGCGACCCATCTGTCAACAAGGACATTTGTTCTCGTTCATTTAATGGGTCTTGGGTATCTATGAATTTGATATCGTTCTGGTAGCGTATGTCTGACCCGATATGCATGGTCTCGAGCGGCGATTCAACGCTGCCTATAGTTTGACAGACGACCGTATCGCAAGTGAGTGTATCAGTTGGACCTGGGGGTGGCACGTATGCTTTGCCGTTAATTTCTTTAACTATTAGATTTGAACCGAAAGCTGACATTATATATTATACTTTTTATATTTTATGCCGTATTCCTATAAGATGTTGAAATTACATACCAATTTCCTGGAATCTCAACAATGGTAGTTGAACCTGATTGATACGTCCTTTCGCCTGACGCAATTAGAGTGACGCTCGTTATACTGTCTCCATTGGTTGCACCATTTTGTAAAGTAATATCGCCGTTATCTGTGTCTGAATATCCATTTATTCTGTCACCCGCAGCCTTTTGAACAGTTACTGATTGCCCCGTTGCGGCTGTTCCGTTATAAATTGTAAACATTTTACCTTTGAGAGCAGGTACACATTCCGGCAACCGAACAATTGTGGCAGCATTACCTAAGAAAATCTGATTCTGTACATCATCCTTTGTTAAATCTATCAATGTTCCATTTCTTTGTGTTGTGCGAAACGTAGTATTTGCATAGGTCAAGGTTTTTGCATTTAGTTCATTACCAAAAGAGCTCATTATGTATATATATTACATTATGAAAAAAACAAAGGTGTAGGTTGTAACAACCGACTATTCAATGGATGTTCCATCGGAAAGTGAAACATTTCCATTTCTTTGGACACTTTTTGATTATGTCCTAAAGTATAACTTTTATATCCCGCCAAGGGGTTGACGTTACTAATTCTAAATGGTGGATATGTAATATCATTGATTGTTTTACACGGGAGTTGTTGCATCAAAACAGGTCTATAACCTGACATTTGAAACATCGTCGCGGTGTGAATTTGTTTGTCCACGTTCGGTCCTACATCTTTTATCATGTTGTACCCAACCAAGCCAGGTTGTTGTGCCATTTATATATACTATTACCCGCGTTTTAAAATACCGTTTCAATTACACGGTTTTGACCAATACGAAGAACGGCAGTCGTTTCGCAAATAATCATTGTTTCGTTTGTTGTAAGTACCTGCTTTTGTAACTCGTCTACTGGTGATGCAGTAGAAGTTTGATAGTAGAAGGAACTGTTTAAACCCCGAGAATCCAATCCTGTCATGGACCTAACCCCCATCTCAGACGGCAGGTTCAAACGTACCATGGGAATAAATTGGTTGTTCAGCCAATCCTCATATGAATTGATTTTACATCCCGATAGCGTTCCATAATTATCGGCTTTACCGATAGTAAGAAGATTGAATGCTGCCAGGGGGTCTACCCTATAATTGGGCACAAACAAGTTGTTGATATTGAACTGTAAAGCACCCAAACCACCTGCTGAAAACTGAAAGTATGATGGTAGGTAGGCTGTTCCACATGTATTTTCCAATTTAATAAGTCCTTTGGATTTTTCTCTATAGTCAGAAGGCCTTTGCACAGCATATATGTTATTAATGCATTGAGAACTCAAAGAGAACCTTGTCGATTTGTCCAAAGTAGCAGCACCTTCGAAAAAGGTAAAGTAATTGGAATATGGTATTTCTAGGAATCCATCACGCAATTTGCTCTCAACGGCAGCATCATATACTCCAGAACTGAATGTAATCGTCTCAACGGTAAAGTAAAGTCCTTCCAATTTAAAGTTACCTTTCGATACTAATTCTTCTTGAGCTTTCGTGTCAATTGCTGCACCAGGTGTTAATGATGTTTGATAACACCCTAGGACTTCGGGACCTGCAAGGTACAGCCTTATCTGAATTGGTGGGCAACAGCTAGTATCAATGTAGGATGGTTCAGCTTCCCCTAGAAAAGATAGCCATTGATTCAAAATGTATGGACGAGGTTTACTGTAAAAGTTCTCGGCTACAGAGATTTCTTGATTTTTAAAAACTCTTTGATAAGTCATTTCTTTGCTAAGTGTCGTTTTGATAGTATCAAGGACACAACTGACGGTATTGTAGCCTTGAAAACCAGTGGTGAGTTGCTGGCCTCCT
>PIVU01000326.1 GCA_003354025.1 Nitrospirota bacterium | reverse complement strand
GCTATGGTAAAACATAATTGCCCTAAGTCCACTATGACATCGTTTTTGAGAAATATGATATTCCAGAGGAAAAAAAGGTTTACATTCTTTGAGAATATATTCATGTATTGCTGAATAAAGGAAGGATTTGTGCTTTCCTGAATAGCACCGCTCTGCATAATCTGCCCTACTATGGGCAGGTGATAGTAGAGGGCGTCCCATGAGTACGAGGGGAAAAGATACCCCAAAAACATAATCCAGCATACTGATATTGAGAATAGAAGAAATATGACCAGCAGTATTTTATCGCCGAAGATTATGCGGTAGATACTGTTAAACTCATCTTTAATCTCTGAGCACACTCCTCTGCTTCCATTATTGCGCAGTGAAAAAAACAGGATGATTATTGATAGAACGGAATTGAGTAAATAAAGAGGAAGCGGGTAAAGCTGTTCGAAGACCACTCCCAGCAGCATTTGTGTTGCAATGATCTGGGCCAGTCCCAGCAGAAATGTCCCTATTAATCTGTCAACAAAGGAGAGATGTCCTTTTACTCTGTATAGCAGGACATACCAGGATGAAAATAAGAGAATGTTTATTGATATATATGATGTGATTTCCAATTTGCTCAGGATCAATTATTAACAGGTGATTGTTGAATGTTAATAAATGTAACAGATATATTGGCAAGCCTGCAATGTTCGGGTCATATAATACATAACGAAACATATTGACATGTTTGTCGAAAGTACTGTATCTGAGCAGGTCTCCCCCTTTAGCAAAGGGGGATTAAGTGGGGGTTTTAAAATAATATAGTTACTAATAAAAATCTCCCCTAACCTCTCTTTACCAAAGAGGGGGAAAGTGAATATAACTTAGTAGTTAGGAATGATGAGCAAAAAAAGCGATAAGGATATTTAATTACAATATTACCAAGAATGGCTTGCGGATAGCCCGTTGTTTAATTTATAATGAAGCTCATTTTTTTATCCCGAAAATTTTAACCTGCTCAAGTTACATAGTTTACTCATGAGACCGTATAATTTGCAGGTATTATATAAATAAATTGAAAGGAGAATTGTATGAGATCGATTTTATCGCTTGTTTTACTCATGGCATTGGCGATGGTCCCAATAACTGCCGATGCTTCTGCATCAGCAGATGGGAAAGCACACGGACCTACTGTTAATGATCAGACACAGCTGGTTTCAACCATCGATGAACTGGCAAAAATGTTTAATTCAGATCAGTGCGGCGAATGTCATGAAGAGATTTTTGAGCAGTGGAAACACTCTGGCAAAGCACATGCTTTTAGCACAGAGAGAGTACTTCAGACATGGAGGACATTCATAAGGCAGGGATTGGAGAAGGAGCAGAAGAAGGACTGGAGCGGATCGCATGTGAACAAGATGTCCCTCAAGAGCCACTGTCTCTGGTGCCATGAACCCCGTATCAAGTATGCTACGGACGAACTGGTTGCAGAAATTATTGAAAAAATTCTTACTGCAGCTGAAGATCCTGATAAAGCCAAACGGGAGGCTGCTGTTAGTGAGCTTTCCAAGTTGAGCCTTAACTGTTATGGCTGCCATAACATGTTTGCCGTAAAGGACGGTTACTGGGGCAATAAGCCCGTAGTTGATGCTATCTATGGACCTACTGGGGAAGTCGACCAGGAAAACCACCGGGATAATGTAGAAGGAATCAATCAGACGCTTAAATCGGAATATCTTACAGAATCCAAATACTGTGCAAGGTGCCATCACGGATGTCCGGACAGCGTACCGTTCTGGCAGTGCCGTACTCTCTATACAAGCTATCTGGAGAACTACAAAGCCAACACTGGAGGCGACAAGAGGTGCCAGGATTGCCATATGCCAATGGATCCTGAAATTGAAATGGCGTCACACAGATTCCCCGGAGTTCATGATAAACAGTTCTTCGGCGATGCACTGGACTTAAATATTGAAGCGGAAGTATCCCACTTCATTAATAACTATGAAAATGAACTGACCCCGGCTCTGTGTCTTAACGTGGTCTTAACCAGCAACTCAGGCCACGGCCTGCCAAATGGTTGAGTATACATACCTCAAGCGGCACTGGAAGTGACCGCAAAAGATCAGAACGGTAATGTTATACACACTGAAAGAAGAAAGTACCAGAACTGGAACCTATGGTTTGAAGGACGCAAGGACGTAGCCCTTCAACTCTGGGACATCACAGCAACAGCAAGCGTAAACCTGGGGCTCGAGCCTGACAAACCTGATGAGAAAACTCATGTAGTTCCGCTGAACAAAGATGTTAAATCAGTGACTATAGAGGTGAAGTTCCTTTTTGAGAACACACCTGATCATTGGGAGACCATCAAGACAGCAACAAAGACGGTCCAGGTTGAGAGTTCTGACAGGTACTTCATAGCGAAGTAAATTGATTAGTGAAAAACCGTGCCGGAAACGGCACGGTTTTTTTTATGCCTGCAGCATATGGTGCTGAATGTTATTTATACTTCAATGCCCTTTTGATCAGGGCTGTCAGATGTTGTATCAGGGGATTGCATTTTATCTTCATAAACGGAAATTAGGAAAATTGTAGCAAAGGGCTGTGTAAATAATGATCCGATGAATGTTGTGCTTCCGACGGCCAGCAGGCCTATGAAGATAATGAACACGGCAAGATTGTCTATCATGTTTCCCTTTGTGGTCATAGAGTAACTCTCTTTTAATGCATCAATTAACCGGGAGTT
>PIVU01000325.1 GCA_003354025.1 Nitrospirota bacterium | reverse complement strand
GCTTGAGGCAGACGCAACATACAACATTGCCAATTCCAAGTATAAACTGGGGAGCGAGCTGCTGAATTCGGACTTAAACGGTGCAGCAGCCCTTTACCGCGAGTCCCTTGATTACTTCAAAAGGACAATAGAACTGAATGAAAATAGTTCTGATGCAAAGTACAACCATGAACTTGTTGAAAAGGAATTGAAAGTTCTCCTGGACCAGATTAAAAACCAGCCGCCGCAAGAACCCGGGGACGATCATGATAAAGATCAGGAGCAAAAAGAAGACAGCCAGGACAACAAGTCACAGGAGTCCGGCAAGGATAAAGAAGAACAGGACCAGCAACAGCAGGACAGTAATGAGCAGTCAGAAGATGAGCAAAAGCAGGACAACCGTGACGGAGATGAAAAACAGACGGGAGATCAGGGCGACGATCAGCAGCAGCCTGCAGGACAGGCAGATGAAAAGTCTGGTGAAATGTCTCCTGAAGAAGCCAAAATGCTCCTTGATTCCTTTGCTGATGAAGAAGCAATGGATAGTTTAAACAAACAAAGGCGGCGATATAACGCAGATGTATTAAAGGACTGGTAATATGATCCCCGGCGTGCTCTCATGCATCGGGGTCCTTACTCCTTTCATTGGATGTCGATATATGAGTGGTATAATACATTTCTTTATAGTGCGGTTATAAAATATATATGAAACGCATTTTACACATTACACAGTTAATCATCATACTGGTATTTTTATTGATGCATGTCTATGCCAGTGCGGACAGGATTAATTTTTCAGCATCCGTCGACAGGAATGTCACTGCCCTTGGACAAAGCACGCAGTTAAGTCTTCATTTTAATGATTCAAAAAACATTCCTGCACCATTACTCCCGAATATTGACGGAATCAAGACACGGTACTTAGGCCCTTCTACAAGAATGTCCATTGTAAACGGACGAATGTCTTCTTCTATTACACACATTTATAACATTGTCCCTCTTAAGATAGGCAAGTTCAACATAGGACCCTTTACATTCGACCATGAAAACAACACATACGTCTCAAATTCGTTGACATTAAAAGTCCATGACAGCACTGCATCCCGCAATTCATCATCAGGTCAAAACGCCCAGCGTCAGCAGGCTTCTTTGAAAGACAGAATGTTTCTGACGATGAAAACAGAGAAATCACAAGTCTACATCAATGAAATCATCCCCCTGACCATAAAACTTCATGTCAACAATCTCAGTGTGCAGGACATACAATACCCTGAATTCAGCCATGAAGGTTTTTCTGCAGAGTCCTTCGGCAAGCCAAGGCAGTACAAAGAGAACAAGGGTGGAGTTTTATATAGTGTAGTTGAATTCAAAACAACAATATTCGGCACCAAAGCAGGAGAACTCACTATAGGCCCTGCAACGATGGAAGCCAACCTGATATTAAGCAAACCCAGAAACCATTCTAAATTCCGGGACAGATTCTTTGGAGTTGATCCCTTTGGAAACTACACGGCTGAACCAATTTCATTAAATGCTGAAGTCCTTAATTTGTCTGTTCTTCCGCTCCCCGAAGAAAACAGACCGCCTGATTTCAGTGGAGCAATAGGGAGTTTTACCGTACAAATGGAGGTCTCTCCACGGACTGTTAAGGCCGGCGATCCTGTAACACTTAAGACAACTGTTACCGGCAAAGGCAACTTTGGAACAGTCAGCGGTCCGGCCCTGGAGGACATGGAGAACTTCAAAACATACAAACCCGAGACAAAACATGATGGCACAAGCAAAACGTTCGAGCAGATTCTTATTCCTACTTCCGATACGGTAAAGGAAGTGCCCCGTGCAGCATTCAGCTTCTTTGATACATCCTCTGGAAAATATAAATCAATTACGAAGGGACCATTCCCCCTGACAATAACGAAAACCGACAAGAAGGAAGAGCTGACTATTATGGAAGCTCCGCAGACTCTTCAAAAAACCTTTCTGACAGAGACCCTGGGGAAGGACATAATTTACATAAAGGAATCTCCGGGCAAATTACAGAAAAGGGGCAGCTATCTGTACAAAAGCCCGTTCTTTCTGGCCCTTCAAATAATACCGCTGATCGTATTTGCCGCAGTGATAACACTCAAAAAACGCCGTGACAGATTGAGCACTGATATCAGCTATGCACGCCGTCTCAAAGCACCGCGCAAAGCCGGCAAAGGTATTAAGGAGGCTGAAGACTACCTGGGAAGCAATATGACTCAGGAGTTTTACGATTCAGTTTTCAGGACTCTGAGAGAATATTTGGGCAACAGATTCCATGCTTCAACCGGAGGCATAACTGTAGAAGATGTTGACCCGTTGTTGAAAGGTCACAATGTTGAAGAGTCTTTAGTAGAATCAATTAAAACCATCTTAAGGGAATGCGATATGGCCAGATATGCACCTTCAGCGCTCGGAAAAGATAAAATGCAGGGAACGCTGGACAATCTCAGAAAAGTTATTGATCACATGGAGAGAAGTAAATGAAACTATTTTTTAAGAGTTGCATTATATTTATAACCATTGGGATATTGTTCTTATTCATATATATATCACCCTCCGTACACGCTCGAGCTGACAAAGCCGCAGATGCCGGATATATCTTTTATAAAGGGAATGCCCTGTATGAAGAGGGCAATTACAACTATGCGATCATAGAGTATTCAAGACTGCTCGAACAGAACATGGAAAGCGGCCACCTCTACTACAACATGGGCAATGCCTACTTTAAA
>PIVU01000599.1 GCA_003354025.1 Nitrospirota bacterium | reverse complement strand
ATTTCAACGATGAAGCATCTTTCAATGATGTTGTCTTCGCCAAGGGCTTTTTTACCGGCTTCAGCAACGATTCTTTTGTAAGATTCGCCGTTGATCATGATCTGCCATTTACCAGTACGAACTGGAGTGGCGCCGCCTTTAAGCGTACCGGCTTTCATGCCTTTTTTACCGTCAAGGTTTTTTCCATCATCGGTTTTTTTCCAAATGGGAAGTCCCCATTCTTCGAACAGATGTACGGAATCATCAACGTGGCGACCCAGGTCAAAGATAAGGTCTTCACGAACAATACCCATAAGGTCGTTTCTGACCATACGAACGTAATCTTCGGGTTTGTTGTCGCCGATATAAGTATTGATTGCGGAAAGACCCTGGGCTACCGCACCAGACCGCTCAAGGGAAGCTTTGTCACAAAGAAGAATTTTTGTGTCATCAGATGCCCATTTTTTAATTTCAAATGCAGTTCCGCAAGCAGCCATACCGCCACCAATGATCAGAACATCAACGTCTCTTTTATCAACCTCAGGATCTCTTGTAGCTCTAAGTTCTCCAATAGGTTTGTTAGGTAATGCCATTATATACCTCCAAAATTATATATAAAATATCAAAATTAAATGGTGACAGTTAATTATGCAAGCTCAGTGGGAGCTACAAGTACATAACCGTC
>PIVU01000324.1 GCA_003354025.1 Nitrospirota bacterium | reverse complement strand
TGGACAAAGGATGATTTCAAATGGTTAGGCCTCATGGGCCTGGCCGCTATCAGCAAAAAGATATCACTACCGGACCAGGGCAAATTCAATGCAGCTGAAAAAATGCACTTTATTTCGCTTATTATTACGTACCCTCTTTACCTTTTAACGGGGATTCTAATATGGAATACAAACAGCGCCCTTCTGCCCTGGCTTCTCCATTTCACGATGGCTGTAATCGCAACTCCATTTATGTTCAGCCACATGTTTATGGCTGTACTGAATCCCAATACACGAGTAGCACTGTCAGGGATGACATCAGGACTTGTTGACCGCCACTACGTGCAAAGCCATCATGCAAAATGGTACAGGGAGAAATTTGAAGGTGCGTTAAATGATGAAACTATGCATGAAGAAAACAGTAATCCCGGTATAACCGATTCAAAGTATGCTGCACAGGAAGTAGAATCGTAAGACCGGGCCGTTTTATCTACTGCATGGGAATGCCGCAATAAAACTACTTTTTGTACATCCTCTGCTTCTCATCCAGTTCAGGAACACTTAATAGACGTTCCGATTCAGGCTTTTTCAACTCCGCTTCAATATAGTCAGCACGGTCTGCAACAGAAGGAGGCCTGTCTGCTACATTATGAAGGAATCTCCAGAGATATCCAGGGCCCTCGACTATATCAGGTTCCAGTTCAACTGCTTTCCTGTAATCCAGAATAGCTTCTTCGAATCTGCCTGTACGGTCATTTAAAATCCCTCTGTTAGCATAAGCAGTGGCAAATGCTTCATCGAGTTTGATAGTCCTGTCAAAAGCATTCCTTGACTCATTAAACATACCAAGCTGCATAAGCGTTATTGCCCTGCCCATATGGGCGTCCGTATAATCGGGGTATTGAGAGATGACTTCGTCAAATACTCTCAGCGCTTCATCAAGTTTGCCGTCTTCCAGGTTCTTATTGGCGAACCTGAACTGGTTTTCTCCAGGAACGGTTTCCTTCATTGTATACTGATAGTAAAAAATCGCAAAAATTACGACACATGTAAAAACTATGAATGGCGTTAAATTTTTTTTCATTTATAAAATTGGTTCATTATTACATTGTTAAAAAACATTGAAAACGTGATGACGATAATCGCTATCATTGGAATGGTCCTTCTGTCTATTTCTTTTATCTCTTCTTCGGTCAGAGCCCTCTTGAGCTTTCGCTCGGCCTTCATGACCTTCTGCGCTAAAATGTATTTTTTTACCGGCTTAAAAAGAAGCAACGCCAGAAAAATTGTTGAAATCCAGCGCCAGACTACTAATGAATCAAGTTCCAAATTTCCTCCAGTTCACTTAACAAATTTCGTTAAGCGCATACTACTTTATCTTAATTTGACAGGAAAATAAAAGGGGGGGAGAAATAATCTCCCCCCCAGGGAAAGCTACAACGTGTGATTAAGGTTTGTCTGTATCAAGACGTGCCTTACTAGCATCACCGATGTCTTCAACAAGTACCTCGATTTCTGTCGCAGGTATAGTAGACATCTGCATCTTGTATGCAAGGAACCACATCATTCCTACACCAAGTGCCCACCAGACGATCTGCCATGCCCAGATGGAAGGTATACCAAATACCCAGGTAGCAGCATCATTAGGATTACCAAAAAGAGTGTTACCAATAACAACTCCCGGACCCTGTGCGAATAGGAACCAGACAACTACGATGATCCATGCCATTGGAACAAGGCTCTTCTTGTCTTCAGGAAGTCCTGCATGCTCTTTCAGGTAGTCATGAAATTTCTGCCTGTGAGTGCGGGAATCTTCGTCCTGGGTAAATGCGGAAATCAGAATGGCTGATCCGAGGTTGAAAATAATACCCCAACCTGCTGAGTGGATAGTCCAAGGCCAACGACCCCATGAAGTAATTCCAAACCATTTTGTTCCGATTGTCTCTGTGCATGTAACTACGATCAGACCCAGAATCAAACCAACTGTAATACCTCTTCTTGTGAGGAACGGCCAGTAGCAGATTCCGATAAGAGCAGGCCACATCTGGAAACCGTAAGCAACAGCAAGACCGCCTAGAAGAACGAGGGCGTCTTTGGAAGTTGTTGCAACGATAAGAGCAGAGAAAACGATGATAGCAACACCGATTCTACCGAAGAGCTTCTGGGTAGCATGGGATGCATCAGGTTTAATGAAATGCTTGTAAAGGTCTCTGGTTAACATACCGCCTGCTGTAGACATGTATGCTGCACCTGTTGACTGCATAGCTGCAAGTGCGCAAACACTGAGAAGACCAACTGCCCATGGAGCAGTTGTACCGAGCAGGTTGATAAGCGCAGGAACAATCATTCCCTGCTTACCAGGCATTGCCATAAGGTCTTTACCGAGCTTCAGTACGTCTGTTGCATAACCAGCTTGAAGCATTCTCGGGTCAGCGCCGATTAAGTGACCGCCAAGACCCTGCATTGCTGTGAAGAAAATAAGGATTCCGCCAATACCGAATGCAGATGCCCAAACCTGCTGGGGTGCAAACGGGGCCGGGTTTTTGTTAGCAAAAGACCACATTGAGAATGCCGGTGAAGACTGGATTCCCATGAGTGCGAAAGCATAGGAGAGGATCATGATACCTGTCCATGCGCCACCCACTGCTTTGGTCCCGGCAGGGATAAACTGAATAACTCCCGGAACGGCAATGTAATGGCTAAATCCATCCATCGTTCGCTTTTTGTCCATCACTTCCCCACCCAGCGCGGCCACAGCATCTGGTGAGGTAAGTTTT
>PIVU01000323.1 GCA_003354025.1 Nitrospirota bacterium | reverse complement strand
GAAAAGAGAATCGACCTGGCATTTGGAAAGCGGCCCGTCAAATTTGTAAATGACATGGTGAAGTTCGCAGAGAAAGTCTTACCCCCTGATCTCAGCAAACTCTGGAGCGGGAAAGGTCTTTTGATGCAGGGGCTGAAGATCGGCACAAAGAAGATTAAGAATGCTCCTATTCTGGAAAACCTTCAGCGCCCATCCCGTTTAACCGAACTTCCAATGCTCACTTCATGGCATTCAGACGGAGGGGCTTTTGTGACATTGCCTCTCGTTTATACAGAACATCCTGAGGGCAAAGGCCACAATATGGGCATGTACAGGATCCACAGGTATGATGACAGCACCACCGGTATTCACTGGCAGATCCATAAAGGAGGCGGGTATCACTATAATGTTGCTGAAAAAAATAATAAGCCTCTGCCGTTAAGCTTATTTATCGGCGGCCCTCCGGCGCTTATCCTTTCAGCCATAGCACCTGTGCCCGAAGATGTGCCGGAACTGATTCTTGCGTCCCTGCTGCTAGGTAAACGCCTTGATATGGCTGATGATCCTCTTGGAGGACACCCTCTGGTTGCTAATGCTGAGTTTGCCATAAAGGGCGAAGTGCCGCCCTTTGAAAGAAGACCTGAAGGTCCCTTTGGTGATCATTTCGGTTACAACTCTCTTCAGCATGATTATCCCGTATTTAATGTTAATAGACTCTATCATCGGAAAGACGCGATCTACCCGGCAACTGTTGTCGGCAGACCGCGGCAGGAGGACTATTATATAGGTGACTATCTGCAGGAACTACTATCACCACTGTTCCCGCTTGTCATGACCGGTGTTAAGAAATTGAAAACTTTCGGGGACACCGGTTTCCATTCTCTTGCGGCAGCTAAAGTGAATAACCGTTATCCAAGAGAGGCCTTTGCAGCAGCCATGAGGATCCTCGGCGAAGGTCAGTTGTCTCTGACTAAATTCCTTATCATTACTGACGGAGAGATTGATGTTGAAGATTTTGCAAAGCTCTGGGAGCATGTGCTTGAGAGGGTCAATTGGCAGACCGACCTATTTGTATTTGACAATGTATCGCAGGACACGCTTGATTACACAGGGCCCTCGGTAAATAAAGGCTCAAAAGCGGTTCTTATGGGATTAGGCAGGGAGCCCGTTAGAAAGCTTCCCCGTGAATTTAAAGGGAAACTGCCTGATGGTTGTGATAAGCCTGTAGTATTTTTACCGGGAACGCTTGTGCTTCAGTGCCGGACCTATGAGTCGGACCCTGAACTGGGCGGTAAAGTGGCGAATAACGGCACACTTGAAGAATGGCCTGTTGTTTTACTCGTTGACGACAGCAGGGCGGCTACTTTAAGTATGAAAGAATTTCTGTGGTCCTTTTTCACACGCTTTGAACCTGCGGGAGATATTTACGGTAATAAACCGGAAAGCCGAAGGTTTCATACAAGGTTAAGTGAACCTGTTGTTTTTGACTGCCGGATGAAGCCATGGTACCCGCCTGTGCTTGAGGTGGATAAAGAAACTAAAAATAAGGTAGATCAGAAAATGAGTGATATAGTACCAGCTCAATGGCGGTAGGGGCGGGTTTGAAACCCGCCCCTACAATAATCAGCAATTATTCGAGAGATAAAAATGTCTAACATATCCGTACTCCCCGATCTTTTAATTAATAAAATAGCTGCCGGTGAAGTTATTGAGAGACCTGCTGCAGTGGTGCGTGAACTTGTAGATAATGCAATCGATTCCGGAGCAAAGCGGATAGACGTTGAAGTGCTGCATGGCGGAAAAAAATTAATAAAGGTTGCTGACAACGGCTGTGGAATGGACAGGGATGATGCGGTCATGTGTTTTGAAAGGCATGCCACAAGCAAGATTAAATCAGAGGATGAACTGTTTGATATAGCTACCCTTGGCTTCAGGGGCGAAGCTATTCCGGCTATTGCATCGGTTTCAAAGGTCACTCTTACATCATCAATTCCCGATGCTGACATTGGTGTGAAAATTGAAATCGGGGCCAATCAGAAAAAAGAGATTATGGATGCTCCTCCTCTAAGCGGGACTACAATTGAAATAAGAGATATTTTCTATAACACCCCGGCAAGAAGGAAATTCCTGAAGACCAACCCTACGGAGCTCTCACACATAATTGACACAGTTGTTCAAAAGGCATTTGCATATCCTGAAATTGCCTTTTCATTAAACCATAATAACAGTGAGCTAATAAACGCTCCAGCGGCATCTGATCTTAAAGAGAGATTCAGACAGTTATACGGAAATGAGATGGCAAATGAATTCCTTGATGTTCAAAAGGACTCGAAGCCGATCACTGTAAGCGGGTTTATCTCTGATATTGACCATACCCGCTCAACAAGGAGTCACCAGACTATTTTTATTAATAAACGTCCTGTAAAAAATCCAACGGTCAATCATGCAATTTATGATGCCTATCGAGACGTACTCCCCAGGGACAGGCATCCCTCCTATTTCATGTTTCTTGAAATTGATCCGGCAAGGGTTGATGTTAATGTTCACCCAGCAAAAAGGGAAGTTAAATTTGAGAAGCCCGATGAGATACATAGATTTGTCAGAGCAGCAGTATATGAAGCGCTGAATCCAGGGACGGAAATTGATGTATCTCAACCTCGTGCGTCCAAGGGGTTTGATTACCACAGGAGTTCAAACTATACATTTGCCGGGCAGGATCGTCCTGTTGTCAGTGAGCCCGGCCCTGCTATGTTCATTCCTCCTCAGACAGACTTTTTT
>PIVU01000322.1 GCA_003354025.1 Nitrospirota bacterium | reverse complement strand
GGCCGCAATCCGGCCCTGGACGGATTCGGTCTTATTGCCTTTGCCAGTCTGTTTCCGATTATCTCAGTAATGGGATATGCTCAATATATGCACTGGTCAGTAAAACGGGCCAAAAAAAATTTGAAGGAGGGTGACAATGAAGTTTAAGGTCGTTTTAGCATCAGTTAAAGCTGACATAACCGACAGGGTTGTTGATGCGGCCAAAGAGGCCGGTGCCACCGGCGCTACAATAATTCCTGCGAGGGGTACTGGTATCCATGAGGCAAAGACTTTTTTTGGACTTTCCCTGGAAGATCAGTCCGACATCATCATGTTTTTGATTGAAGAACATGTTGTTAATACCATTCTGGAAGCCATAAAGACAGCCGGCGAATTTCACAAACCCGGTACAGGTATTGCCTTTGTTTTACCGGTGGAACAGGTGACGGGTCTGGAGAGCCAGATGGAGCGATTCAAGGAAGAAGTGCGAGACCAATATTTATAGCATTATATTTCAATGCAACCGATCCGAAAAAAAGATTCGGGCAAAGTTATAATTTATAAGAAGGAGATCTGTTATGGAGTCAGACAATAAGAAGGTTGTGAGAGCGAGAGATGTTATGCACAAGGAGGTGAATTCCATTGACGGTATGGCAACAGCTAAAGATGCAGCCGAAAAAATGCGGGTACACCGTGTCCATGACCTGCTGGTTGAAAAAAGGAATTCCGATGATGCCTGGGGCATAATCGTCGTGCAGGATTTGATCCGTGGTGTAATGATTCCGGGGCGGCCTTCAGAAGAGGTGAACGTCTATGAAATTATGTCAAAACCGGTCATTACAGTGCCTGCGGACATGGATGTCAGGTATGTCGCCCGTCTACTGCACCGGGCCGGCATACGGAGGGCTCCCGTTGAGGAAGGGGGGGAACTGGTCGGCATGATTTCTCTGTCATCCCTGGTTCTTGAGAATGAACTGTTTTAGCATGCCAAAAAAAGATAACAGGAATAAATCTTGTATTACGACGAAATATTAGGCCCATTAATATGAGGATAATCTTCGGAATCTCGACCGAATCAATTTTATTGATAACTTCAACTTGTCAATGAAAGCCTACCTGAATCAAATCCCTTGGTAATTAAGGATAGTCAATAATTTTCAACCCAAACGAATTCCTGGGAGTCCAATGACAATACATATCATGAGAAGACCATATCCTGCACGCTATGAGCATGAGATGATGTCCGTGGAGACCTGATAATCATATAAAGCACCTCCTGAGCATAGCAGATCTAATATAATCTGATATGCTGCAGGAAAAGCTACCAAACTTTAACCTTGGAGGTGCCATATGAAATTGTACACAGGATTTGATCTTCATTCAACCAATAATTATCTGGCAATTATTGATGAGAAAGGAAAGAGAGTGTATAAGCGAAGGTTACGAAATGATCCGGAAAGTATTCTTACGACACTTATGCCTCACAAAGATAACATTGCAGGGATGGTAGTAGAGTCCACTTATAACTGGTACTGGCTGGTGGATCTATTAATGGAAGAAGGATACAAAGTACACCTTGCCAACCCGGCTGGTATCCAGCAATACAAAGGTTTGAAATACAGTGACGACAAGCACGATGCTTTTTGGTTAGCAGAGATGTTACGACTGGGGATATTACCTGAAGGATATATCTACCCAAAAGAAAAGCGCCCCATCCGGGATCTGTTAAGAAAGAGAGGGCATCTCGTGAGGCTTCGAACATCTCTGATCCTGAGTCTGCAAAATACCATCAGCCGCAATAATGGCTTTAGGATGACAGCCAATGATATGAAAGCGCTGAAGACAGACCATGTGGCTCCGTTGCTTCAGCATAACGAGGATCTTGCATTAGTGGGACAAGTCAGCAAAGAATCAATAGACTTTTTTACCAGAAAAATTAGGGAAGTTGAAGGCGTAGTTCTGAAGCGAATTAGACTAGAAGATCCATATACCTCTCTGTTAACAGTTTACGGGATAGGTAAAATACTTGGCTTAACTATCCAGTTAGAGACTGGCCCTATCGAGCGATTTAAAAAACCAGGTAACTATGTATCTTATTGCCGAAAGGTTTCAAGCAAGTGGATCAGCAATAACAAGAAGAAAGGCAAAGGTAATGTAAAGAGCGGCAACAAGTATCTTGCGTGGGCTTTCTCCGAAGCGGCTGAATTAGCGAGACGCTCTTATCCTGAGGCAAGGGCATATTATAATCGCAAAATGCAAAAGACCAATCGCATGGTGGCACATAATGCTCTTTCCCATAAGCTGGCAAAGGCAGCATACTACATCATGAAAGACGGAGTTTCATTTATGCCTGAAAAGATATTTGTCTAAAGAACCGGCTGGGACGGTGAACCCGAGGTGGTGTTGGTAAAACCATAAGACCTGATTGGAAATCCGTCCCACCCGATAAACATATAGTTGCCAAATATCTTTACTGCCTATGGCGTGAGCCACAAAAGGGCTGGTTAATAACCATGAGATCTGAAATAAACCATATGGACACGACATGGAACCGAAGATTTTCTGGTCCGCTTAGAGCGGAAAGGGTCGAGCTTCAAAGATGTAATTAGCATGACCTTAATCCTGATGGGTGACTGGTGCAGTGAAGACTGACACCGAAACTAAATGAAAGTACGGCAACGGTGAAGACATTAGGCAATTAAAAGAATCGTGAAAAGTTCCTTTTCACGCATGGGGGTGCTTTGGGGCTTGACAACAAGTCTTTAAATGGGTGACACCACCCAC
>PIVU01000321.1 GCA_003354025.1 Nitrospirota bacterium | reverse complement strand
CCTCTGGCATCACTGTGACAGTAGGTGCTTGAGCAGGATTTGTCAGTTGTATTTAATGTACCGCCCTGCTCAAAAATAATATCTTTAACATTATTTGCATGATAGGATTCGTTCTTAATCTCACTTCTTCCCACTGCTGTCTCGTAGTGGCACTTCTCACAGGGGAGTTCATATGTCGACTCATCAGTATGCTTGTAGTGTTTACCGCTTAAATCAGTTGCCGCTCCTCCTGCATCATGACAGGATGAACATGTAACGGAGCCGTCCCATACCGGAGATGTTGCTTTACCTCCGCCCCACTTTGTTCCGTCAGGAAGTCTGCCGTGGCAATAGACGTTGCTGCATGTTTTTGAACCCTCGTTTGTCAGTTCAGTATTCTCTTCATTTGTATCGTAATTGACAGTTGGCTGGCCATCATATATTCCTCCCAGATAAGTACCGTTAAAAAGCCAGAATCCGATGCTCACATCCTGGGGCTCTCCATTATTATGCGACGGACCTGAGCCGACACTGTCATAGTGACAGTTTGCACATAGATATTGTTTGGTGTTCACATGTTTATCATGGGCACCTGCAGTCAGCGAGCCCGTTGTGCCCGGATTGTTGACCAGTGCATCAGGGCCTCCGCTCGCAACATTTAATACAGGGGGATATCCATGACAACCGTCACATCCCCTCCCTTTAAAACCGTCTACATGCCAGTGGCAGTCAACACACCGGGCACCCAGATTATGTCCCGGTCCCGGTTCATTGCCGTCATTCCTCCAGTGTATAGTCTCAGTGTGGCATGATTCACATATTCCGTCGCGAACGGAATCACCATCGGAGAATGAATGGTCTCCCCTGTCTCTGAAAAACTTAACGGGCATGTCACCGCTGTTCGGGGTTGCTATTGTATTTTTTATTAGATTGCCGTAGACGATTGCAAAGGTGTCATCCGCTGAAACCTTGTCCTGCCTTATAGCTCCTCTAACAGTAATTGTATCTTCGGTATTGCCAGTTATTTTATAGTTGTAATTAAAGCTGGTTGCTTTTGGATAAAGTATATTACCCCTATATTCATCGATCGCCCAATTGGCACCGTCCTCAGTCAAAGTTGATTCTGTCACAGACGTCACAGTCCCGCTATACAAATAACTTTCACTCCCGTAAGTTTTGATCTGTCTCTGCTGGTGGGGGTGGTGACATACTTTGCATTCCATTGACCATCCTGCTTCGCCGTCATTGTCTGAATCGCCGTACTTATCACTTGTATTTAAGCTGGAGTGGGTTTTCATGTAAGGGGCTTTTATATTGTTATGGCAGCTCCAGCACAGGGTGTTATATTGAGTATCATCAATATTTAAAGGGTCGTGATTAGTCCATGGAGGGAGGTGAGAAGGTTCGTCTGCATACACATAATGGCAGGAGTCACAACCTATACTGTTGCTGCCGTTATGAGGATAATCCAGAGTCTCTGCCTGAATCGCAATTAGACTTATTAAGACTGTCAGGATTATTGTCTTTATCATTACATGTCTTTTCATATATTCATATTTGCCATTTAAAGCACATATTGATATAACCTCCAACTAAGGAAATAAATATCATCACTCTCTCAATGTTATGCATGAGTTTGACGGTGAGTCCCCGATCAATTCGAGAATAATTGCAATATACATGCCTAATATCCGTATAAGCATAACCATTTGATTATCTGCAATAAATATTGCACCTGTAATACTCATTTACACCTTTTCCTTATGCAAAATGGAGCGTATTCACCCTACTCTGCGTCAAAAACCATTATTCCTTCATGTAAACATTGTTGCTTAACTGTTGAATTACTAAATAATTTATCCAGCTCATTTTAGACCCTACCTTGAGCAATAGAAAGACTATCCCATCATCTTATCGGGCTATTTGAAGTACTGCTTAATAAGGGTATACCTGATTCACATTAAGGAATTGGATGATAATACTGATAAATAGAAGTTGAAAAGCAATTTTACTTGCCGGGGGGAGTACTTAATTTCCAGTTACAAATACTTGCAACATCATTAATTACATCTATGATATCTCCGAAATATCAGTCATGATACAGCTTCAATTTAATCCTATGCGTAATGGGTTCTTCCGCTTTGACCTTCACTTTTTTTCATTTCTTACTGTCTGACTCTCAAGCCATTTAACTACGATATTTACAAACCGGTTCTCGTAACCATCAAATTTGTGATTAGATCCGGCAATGGGGATTTGCGTATAGTCTTCACTTATTAAATCTCTGCGCTCTGCAGCATTACGCGAGTCCTTCCCGTTTCCTTCATCGCCCCATATATCCAGAACAGGTATACTTACTTTTTCCAGGTTTTGTTTCCCATTAAAAGGATGCTCTCCGTTGTTTCGAATTCCGGCAACAATCAATCCCTTAACAGGTTGATCAGGATTATACGCGACAAATGCACTTGCCATTCTGCTTCCCATGCTGTGTCCCATGAGATATATAGTTGTCACCTTCTTCTCTTTCTTGAGAAAGTCTATCGCCTCTTTAATTGTCTTATATGCTGCCGGGAAATCACTTGCATACTCTTTCCAGTCTTTGTCATCCGCCGGCATCTGGAGAGATAACGTATACCAACCCATTACTTCGTGAACTCCCTTTCTAAGAGGATCAACAACCTTCCACTCTGGATATTTCCCCCTGCCATGACAAAGGATAAGAGCATATTTACTTGTACCGCCATCGAGATACGCTGAGCCGGCAGGTTGAGCTGCTTCTACTTGAATG
>PIVU01000320.1 GCA_003354025.1 Nitrospirota bacterium | reverse complement strand
CCGTACTTTTGTCCCGGTCAACCGCCACTCTTTCCAGTAGCACATCCTCACCCGCCGTCTTAGCCAGTGGTCTAGTTCCGGGATCGGACTGTAATACTCCGATATCCCGTAGTAGTTAATCCAGCCTCTGACGTATTGCGCAAGTTTTCCCAGCCGGTACGACATCGATACAAACCAGCTTCTGCCTGTTAGACGTTTTATCCGCCTCTTAAACTCTCTGAAGGCCTTCTCCGTCCACCGTATTTTCTTCCCGCGAAAGGTGAATCCAAGAAACTCACTCTCTTCCGTTTTCACCACTTTGCTCTTCTTCTTATTGACCTTGAGTTTGAGCTTCCGCTTCAGATACTGTGTAATGCTTCGCATTACACGCCTGCCTGCTCGCTCACTTTTCAGCAAGATGATAAAATCATCTGCGTAACGTGCAAAGCTGTGGCCTCTTCTCTCCAGTTCCTTGTCCAGTTCATCAAGCAGTATGTTTGCAAGTAACGGTGACAACGGCCCTCCCTGCGGTACTCCTTCCGGTGTCGTTTGCAGCCTTCTGTTTGCTACTACTCCGGCTCGCAGATACTTTCCAATCAGTCGTAACAGTGTTTTGTCTTTGACTTTTCGGGCCACTTTGTGCATTAGCACATCGTGATTGACGCTGTCGAAGAATTTTGACAGATCCATATCTACTGCTACCTTACGACCCTGCCTTATGTACTCTTGCACTTTGTACACGGCATCGTGCGCTGACCGCCCCGGCCTGAATCCGTAGCTTGTTTCTGAAAATTCAGAATCAAACATTGGCCCCAGTTCCCGGGCTATGGCTTGCTGGATCACCCTGTCCATCACTGTCGGGATTCCCAGCGGTCTACTTCCTCCTGTTGCTTTGGGTATTTCTACTCGCAGCACTGGCTTTGGCACATATGTGCCCTCAAGGATTGCTTCACGGATTTCCGTCCAGTGTTCATAAGCATATTGCGGAAACTCTTCGATAGTCATCCTATCGATTCCAGCCACACCTTTGTTGGCCTTCACTTGTTTCCACGCCTGCCTCATGTTCTCTCTGTTCAGTATCCGCTCCAGCAGGTTCTCATTTGGGCTTGGCTTTTCAATGACGTGCTTCATGTTCACTTCTCCGTTCGGATTCTCCATGTCATGAAAACTCATTGATGCTCCTTTCCCTTTCTCTGTGTTCGGCCCTTCACCATGTGCCGGACATTACCCCGACCGTTGGGCTACTATGGCCTATGCTGACTTCTGTCCAATCTCATTATTGATTACTCAACAATGCGCTGTCTCTATCTGCCTCTGTCCGTTTCCTTGTTTCGTTCGCTATCAGGTGAAAACGGTCACCTGTTAACGCCGTGGGCTTATTCTTCCGGTTTTGCCCTTCCGGAGTTCATCATCAAAGCAAACTAAAGACCGCATGTTGAACAGACCTCCCCGGATAAGGACGTGAACTTCCACTATGCAACCGCAGCATTTACCGTATCCATTGAACCCTGGGCTTCGTTGTGTTGTGCCAACTTACCCACGGACTCGGCCTTTCTATGCTGTTTCTGTTCGTCGGCTCATAGCTTTGCCGTATGCTTCCTTCAGACAATCTCTCACGATTTTGCCCTTGCCTTAGGCTAGTACTTCTGTTAATATCAAGAATTCTTATTAACAGGGCTCACGTACAGGGGACTTTAACCCCTTTAGTTCACGCCCATGCCGGGCGTACACAATTGGTTGGTAGGGATGCGAGCCAGCAAGCTTGATTCTGACTTTGATTATTATTTAGTTTGCAAATCGTCGTTTAGCACGTTAACATTATACAGGGCTCGCACCCCACACCCAGACGTTATATGATGATTATGGCAAGATACTTTAGCACTAATAATATTGAGTCAGACTGCCACTCACAGTCGTATTGATAAAAAAAAGACGGATAATATGAAATTAAAAATGCTATTACTCTTTATCGTGATATCGGTGACAGCATGCTATCATGGTTTTACAACAGGGTATCACAGTAGCCCTGTTGGTGGAGTAAAATCAGAGGAGTTTGATAAACATGGCCCATGGCAAGGTGCACAAAAACATAGGTTAGAATTTTCTGGCATTGAATTATATATTAATCCATCAAATACAATAGCAACAACGGAAATGGCTTTTCTGCTGTTATTCATTCCTTATCATATGGACCTCGAGGATACTAGCCCTGAAGAGTCAAATTTTGTTTTTAAGTTCTATTTGAAACCTAAGGTGCCTGGTTATATCTTCAATCCGAAGGCTATTATTCTAAAAACAGATAATACTGTTGTACCACTAGTGAAAATATCGGATTCTTCTTCATCTTGTAAGAGTTGGCGTATTGATGACTCCTTTATAAGTAATATAGAAAAAGTTGCCGAAAACAGTGTTGAGTTGACAGATATAGATAAATGGCATTGTTACAGTTTGGAATTTGGTATGTTAACTCCATCCCCTGAAACAGAATTTAGTTTGGATCTATCAAAAGCTTTAATGAATCCCTCAGAAGAGGAAATACCATTGATAATTTTTAAAAAGTCCAGTTGGACTGCACATGGAGCGTAAGAATCATAAATGAGCATATAATCGGATAAGCGGGGGGTTTTCTCCCCCGCTCTCCACACCGGGCGGTTCACATAGATTACCGGGCCGTAGCCGGGTAGTGAATGTTCACCCACCTTTCCTTGATAGACAACAATCCTTGATGCTTCAGCCATTTATTGGTCATGCCGACTTGTGTTGCTAAAGTGCGTGACAGGTTCCATGGGC
>PIVU01000319.1 GCA_003354025.1 Nitrospirota bacterium | reverse complement strand
TCCAGTCCCGAATATTCCGGAAGCACTCAAAAAGGGGGGGGTAACGACACAGATTGAAAGACAAGGAACCGGCCAATAATAACTGCAAATCTCCTTCAAAAAAGGAGAGAGCAGTATTTCCCCCTTTAGAGAAAGGGGGTCAGGGGGTTGTGACCTCCCCCCTTAGCGAGTTTAGGTGATGAAGGGAGCTGGAGGGAAATTGAATTGATTTATGTTTGACCGAAGGGAGTTTGCAATGCACAGCGAGCTGCGTGAGTGAATTTAATAATAGTAAGTCCTATCATTGAGAGATCCCGAAGGGTCTATTAATCAATCCAGAATACTTGACCACATGTTTAATTAGTGGTATAAGAAACTCATAAGCATCAAGTTTATTTGAATGCCCTTAAATTCATTGCAATCGGATGATTGCACATCTATCAATAGAAGGAGATAAAAGCTATGCATTTAAATTTATCAAATTCAGAGGCCGTTGCAGTAATGACCTCGCTGCAACACTACCTTAAGGAAGTAGCAGAGATGAAAGATGAAAAAGGCACCAGGATTGAGAAGGACGTAGTAAATGGGCTTATCAGAAGACTAGAGTCTATGCCTCCGGGTGAAGTTCAGTAGACCGCTTGCTGTCTGGGTATCCTCTTTTAATCAATAGACCAGTCTGAAGGAGACTTACGAGTAACGAGAAGGTGGCGTCTCAGCAAACAGATTATATATTCATTTATTAAACGCTAATATTAAACAGGCTGTCCGAGAATACTATAAACAACAACCCTCATAATTTAAAGTATCAAATTGCCTTTATAGTTTTACTTACACAGTTTGTGAGACAGTTCCCCTATTTAAGTTGCTTGCAACATTTATTGTAAACGATATTGAAGCAATATCATTATAATCGACGTTTCCCGAGGCTATATTGTTTATATCATCTCTGGCATTATTCCCAGTTTTAACATCTTCTTTATATTCCATCCAATACATATAAGCTTAAACTCTGCCGCTACTTTATTTATCCCTCGCAGCAGAAAGTTTCGATATCCAAGGTTAAACTTCAAATGCCCAAAGATAGGCTCAATGGTGTATTGACGCTTAAGATACTTTTTCTTCCCTTCTTCGCTGCTTAGTTTCTCTCTCATCTTCTGCAAAAGGGGTTCTCTGATATCAATCAATAATTCCCGTACTTTCGTTTTGGTACATAATGATCGTTTTGTGCATTCTCTACATTCTCGGCCCCGGTATACTTTATGGTTCCATTGGCGTTTTCTTGTCCTGTTCTTTCGCGTCTTAGAATATATTACCGGCTTTCCTTCCGGGCAAATATAACTGTCTGTTGATTCATCGTAATTGAAGTTGCTGTAGTGATAACGGTTTTCTTCCTTCTCGTATTCTCCTTTTATATACTGACGATAATTATTATCCGGAACATATCCGTCTATTCCTTTTTCCTCAAGATATTCATAGCTTGTATAACTCCCATATCCACTGTCCGCGGCTACTTCTTCTACTGGCTCTTTGGTGTTTGTCTCTGTTTGTTCTATCATCGGTTTCAGTTGGTTTCGATCATTTGATTCCGTTACTGCTTCCGCTGCTACTATTAGCCCCTCATCTGTTACTGCTGCCTGACAATTGTAGGATAGCCTTACATCTTTGCTGCCTCCTGCTTTCATATGGCTGGCGTCTTTATCAGTAAGGTTCATTTTCTTCTTATCTTCTTCTTTCATTGTCTTTAATGCTTCTTCTATCTTACTTTTTAGATAGTTACGGTCTGTTAGTTTCTGCTTTAATTCTTCGTGTTGCCCGGCTGTTTCGCAACTCTCATCTTCATGCTTATCTATTGCTTCCGCTTCTTTTATTATTTTGTCTATTTCTTCAGTTATCTCTGATAACCATTTCTCATATCCTTTTTGATCTCTACTCCTCTTCCCTGAAGCATTGCTTCTTAGCTTTGTGCCATCTATGTGTATCTTGCCAACCTGACTGCACCCTAGTTCATTAAATATCCTTATTATGTCTACAAAATATTCCCCGATCTCTTTTGTATTGTTCTTGCGAAAATCACTGATCGTTCGATGGTCCGGACTGTAGCACTGCATTATATATATGTATGTTTGGTCACTGATACATTTCTCCTCCAACTTCCGGCCGCTACGAACTCCGGTGGCATAGCCATAAAATAATAAACTCAACATCAACTTCGGATGATACGTCTTTTGCCCGTTAAATGAATACTTGGCCTCTATTGCCTCTGTATCTAATGAAAACACTACCTCCTTCACTAGTCTGCATAGGTGATCTGACGGTATTACTTCTTCTATATAATCCAAATATGCTTCGTGACTAATCCCTACCAGCGGTTTCTGAAATTCATGAAATGGTTTGAATTTGGACATATGATTAACTCTCCTGTGTTGTTTGTTTGCAGATAAATCATTGCTCGAAGGGGAGGATATTAATTGTGAATATACTGATTCAGGAAATAGCTGGGTTTGGGTGATGGCGTCTGTTTGATTAGATTCCATTGGCGATTATTTTATCATAGCCAACTCGATTGCGTATTCATTTTTATCGAGTTCTCGGACAGCCTGTTTCATCGTGACAGGTTAATTACTAATTACGAGAAAGGACTTTTTGAAAGATGAACTTCGAGCATCGAACGCTCATTTTTCATGGGTGGTGTCACCCATTCTTCAAATATCATAATCGTTCTTCTTTCCTCTCAGCCCTGATTAACTCTAGCTCTTGCCGTAACTCTCTTGCCAATTCCTCTTCCGTCGGA
>PIVU01000598.1 GCA_003354025.1 Nitrospirota bacterium | reverse complement strand
CGGAGGCCATTATTAATGCAAGCAATAATCTCCACATGCTTTTTAATGACCTGAATGAAGTGCTTGTTAACCTGAGTGTTGATGAAAGGAAAAACATGCGCAGGGTATCATGTTCGGATATTTTTAATGATTTGAAAATATATGTAAAGAGCATTATACGGAATGTGGCATTTTATTATGAGAAAAAACATGACCTTCAGTGCGACCGGAACGAACTGGGGCGAGCTCTCTACTATCTTATAAAATTCATTGATAAATACATTCCGCAGCAAAGAACTGTGCATGTTTCCGCGCAGCATGAGCAGGGGGGGATGTTGTTTACAATCAGTCTCAAAGGGCTTTTTAAACGCTGCTTCCAGAGCGCAATGTTCGATATAGACAGGCTGGAATCTAATGACGGTCACTACGATTTTTTATCGGCCCAGTATGTACAGAATTTTATATATCGTAACGGTACAAATCTTTCTGTTAATGAGAATAACAACCGGACTGAAATAACATTCCTTTTGCCGCAGCTGTCTCAGGAGAATCGTGAAGAGGTAAGGATTGCGAAAAAATATACGGCTGTTGGCCTAGAAAGTAGCAGCAAGCTTTTCCAGAGCCTTGATTAGACGGAAAGACACAAACTTAAGCAGCTCTTTCAGTATTTTAGCACCGGTTTCCGGGCTTTG
>PIVU01000105.1 GCA_003354025.1 Nitrospirota bacterium | reverse complement strand
AAAGACCGCTTCTGCTTCAAAGGAGGCCTGGGCGATCGAAAAAGATGCTGTCGTAGCTATTGAGGCGGCAAAGGCTACGGCAACTCCGGAGCAGATAGAGGAGGCAATGAAGTTAATGGTGGAGGGCCGTGAAAGTCTTAGTATTGTTGATTACGGAGGTGGGGTCCACAACAAGAAATACTCTATCACGCTCATTGACGTGGCAATGACGAACTTTGAAGACGCCATAGACATGTTTGCAGAAGATGAAGAAGAGGAAGAAGGCGAAGAGATAGAAGTTGACTGTGAATGTGATGACGGTGAGCTTGATTGTGCTGATGAGGACGCCGAAGCTGAAGCCGAGGAATACGGTTGTGAGTGTGATGAAGAAGGTGAAGTTGTTTGCGCAGGCGGAGAAGGCGGCGAAGAGGTGGAAGTTGATTGCGAGTGTGATGACGGTGAGCTTGATTGTGCTGATGAGGACGCTGAGGCCGAAGCAGAAGAGAATGGCTGTGAGTGTAATGAAGAAGGTGAAGTTGTTTGCGCTGGAGGAGAGGACATTGCTGAAGAGGAAGAAGTCGATGATGAAGATAAGGACGCATAATGGCAAGCCAGTTGAGTTATCAAACTGATCATTTATATATAAGAATACATTAATTGAAAAAGGAGGTAATCATGAATAAGAAGGATTTCTTGTCCCGCCGTGACTTGATCAAGACCGGCGGTGCTGTTGCTGCAACGGTTGCTGCGACAGGTCTTTTGCCTGATGATGCAGAGGCCAAAAAGAAGAAAAAGAAAAAAGGGAAACTTCCCCGCTGGGCAATGGTCGTTGACCTCAGGAAATGTATTGGCTGCAGGGGATGCTGTATTGCGGATAAGGCGGAATACGGGGCTGCTCTTGGGAGGTATAACACTGTAGTAAAAAATGTTGAGTGGGGCAAATACCCTGAACCGAAAAAGCATTTTCTGCCGCGTCTATGCAACCATTGCGCCGGAGACCCATCAAAGGAATGGCAGGTACCGCCTTGTGTTGAGATATGTCCTGAAGCAAAAAGCGGTGAAAGACTGAAATTGGGAAAAACAAAATACAGGACAGGAGCAACCTATAAACGGCCTGACGGCATGATTTTGATAGACGCGTCCCTATGTATAGGCTGTTATAAATGTGTTGACGCCTGTCCTTATGGAGTGCGCTCTCCGGATCCGAATGTCAAGCTGACCAGGAAAGACAGGGAGAAGGATATAGGAGTCGGTAAATGTACCTTCTGCCGACACCGTATCGATGAAGGTGTAACGACTTCATGTACGAACACATGTCAGGGAAGGGCCAGGAATTTTGGTGACCTGAACGACAAAAAAAGCAGTGTCTATAAACTTGCTAAGAAACATAAGCTGCTCGAAAACAAGGACAAGTGTACTCTTTTACCGAATGAGAAAACGGATCCGCATGTGTTTTACATAGACCCTGACGGAGTGATAGAGAAATACAATGCTAAGCTCACAAAAGAGACGAAATTTGCTGAGTTTAAATCCGGATTTGAATAGAAATCAATTACAAATTACGAATAATGAATGACAAAAGTTTTTTGGAAGGAGGAATAAGATGGCAGATTTATCACGCCGTAATTTTATACAGCTAGGCATTGCCAGCGGCGCTCTCCTTGCTGCCGGAGAAGCCTTTATATCACCCAATTTGGCGGGTGCGGTGAAATTAAAGAAGGGCGGCAAGGATTTTAACTTCATTACATTTAAGAAGAGGAAGGCTATTCCAACAGCCTGTTTGTCCTGTGTAACAAGGTGTGCGGCCATGGGCTTTGTAGAGGATGGCAAGCTTGTCAAAATGGAATCACACCCCAAGTCAATCAGGACACTGGGTAAAATGTGCGCAAAGGGGCAGTCGGGTGTGAATGATGAATACTTTTCCGATAGGATTCTCTATCCAATGAAGCGTGCGGGAAAACGTGGTGAAGGTAAATGGAAGAGGATCTCATGGGACGAGGCCATTACCGAAATATCAGGGAAGCTGAAAAAACTCCGCGACGGCGGGACACCTGAAAAATTCATGTTCCACTACGGTACTATGAAAGCAAGCTCAAGTAAACTGATCAAAGACGTATTCCTGAAAACTTACGGTACAGGCACTATAGGAAACCATACTTCTACAAGCACGAGTTCAAAGAAACTTGCCCAGGAGCTTACATGGGGTAAATTCTATGACAACTGGGACTTTGACAATACTAAATACGTTCTGAATTTTGGCAGTAACGTGCAGGAGGCCCATATCAATCATGTTCCCTGCTCAAGCAGGCTTATTGAGTCAAGAGTTGAAAATGGTGTCAAGAGTGTAACCTTTGATGTGAGATATTCAAACACAGCCGCAAAATCAAGTGAATGGGTACCGATCAAGCCAGGGACTGACGGTGCGGTAGCCCTTGCTATGTGCAATGTGATAATGCAGAACGATCTTCATGACAAAGAGTTCTTTACATTTATCAGGGCAACAGAGGATGTTAATGCTTCAACTGATGCTAAGGTTGCAGCCCTGAAGGCCCATCTGGCACAGTATACTCCTGCATGGGCGGAAAAGATAAGCGGGGTAGCTGCTGCAAAGATTGAGTCTATTGCAAAGGAGTTTGCTAAGGCAAAACCAGGAGTAGTAATCAGTTTCAGAGGGGCAATTGCTCATTACAATGGCACTGAAGCAGAGCGTGCCATTCAGATGCTTTCTGCAATAACAGGTAATATTGACTGTCCGGGCGGAAGGTGCAGGGCCTATGGTGCAAAATGGAAATACCCTGAAGGACCAAAGGACAAACCCGAGGCAAAGAGACTGGAGATAGTAGACGGAAAGGGCGCTGCCCTGCCTACACATCATGTGAGTCACCAGGTATTTGATATGATCAAGGACGGCAGCAAAGGAAGGCCTGACGTGTACATGTGGTACTGCTATAACCCTGTTTATGTTAATGGTGAATCAAAAGCAATTGCAGAGGTACTTAAAGATGAAAAACTGATGCCTTTTACAGTGGCTTCAACTATTGTCTATGACGAATCAAGCAAACTTGCAGACATAATCCTGCCCGATGCATCTTACCTGGAAAGATGGGACTGGGAAGATAATGTCTCTCCAACACAGGTTCCTGAGTGGTATATCCGCCAGCCTCTGGTTAAACCGCTTGGTGAAGCAAGGGACTTTGGAGATACTGTAATCGAGCTTTCAGAGAAGATGGGAATGCCGTTAGGTGTGGGAGCTTCTAAAGAGGAATTTGTTAAACAGTCCTGCGAGATGACTCCTGAAGTAAAAGCAGCCGGCGGTTTTGAGTACATGAAGAAGAAAGGCCTGTTGTCTGACAGGAAAGCGAAGGGTCATTTTAATGGCTATAAGGACGAAGCCAAGACTGACGGTGCCACTCTTGATGAAGCAACAGGCGTTTACTGGAAAGGGAGCGGGGACTATACCAAGACCAAGAAAGCATACAAACAGTATGTCGGTCAGAAAATTGGGGACAAAGTCTATAATGGTTTCAAACCTGATAAACTCAACAAGACAGGGTACTTTGAACTTTACTCAGCTATCATAAAGGACAAGGGCTTTGCACCTCTTCCGACCTGGATACCTATTCCCGAGCATGAGAAAATGAAGTCCGACGAGCTTATCCTTACCACGTATAAAGTTGCTGTTCATATCCTTTCAAGGAGTTCGCACCGTAAATGGATAAGCGAAATTTATCACGATAACCCCGGATGGATTAATCCTAAGACCGCTGCTGCAAAGGGTATTAAGGACGGGGACAAGATCAAGGTTAAATCATCGATTGGCGAGATTGTTACTACTGCCAATGTGACTGAAAAAATTGTTCCCGGGACTATCGCCATGTCTTTCCATGTAGGACGAGAGGAAAGCGGAGTATATGGCTCTGGCAAACCTTCACCTGAAGGCACCAGTGATGACCCGGATATAAAGAACAAGTTCTGGGATTCTTATGGCGTAAATTCAAACATGATCATTTCCAACTCCATTGATCCAATGAGCGGTCAATTACGATGCATGGATACGGTAGTGAGCGTTTCAAAAGCGTGATAAAAAGAGTCATGAGTTGTGGAGTTCAAGAGTTAAGAAGTTGAGACTATGGGCTTCTCCATCTAATCCTTCATTCAGGCGGGGGATTGGGTGGGAGGTAGGAATATCCCCTTCCTTAAGGAAGGGGATATTTAATATATAACGGAGGTCTGAATATGAAAGATAATGTTGAATCGGGAAATATGGCTGACACAGCAATACAGCGAAGCAGCATATACGGGCTGCTTGCGGTGATTTACAGTGCAGAGATAAATAAATCATTATTGCAGCATTTAAAGAAACCGGATTTTTTTGGTGTATTGTCCGGCATGGGTGCTGAAATGGGAGACGATTTCCTTAACAGTCCCGAGGATGGTCTGGTCGAAGACCTTGCTATTGAATATACAAGATTGTTTCTGGGTCCAGGGAAACATATCTCTCCACATGAGTCAATGCACCATGAAAGACATGACGGGGACTGGGGCAGTTTCTGGGGTGCCGATACTGTTGAGGTGAAACAGTTTATTGAGGCATCGGGTCTTCAATACAATCCCGGCTATACAGGAATGCCTGATCATATCAGTGTGGAACTGGAGCTTATGCAGCAGGCTGCCGTTCGTGAGGCACAGGCGCGGGAAGAGAATGATAGTGAGGGGGTTCTATATTGTCTGAGTATTCAGAAGAAGTTTGCTGAAGAACATCTTCTGAAATGGGTCCCTTTATTTTGCGATAAGATAATCTCTGAGTCTGAGATGCAGTTTTACAGGGAGATTGCTAAATTGACAAAGTATTATGTGGAATATGATCATGAAAACATCAGTGGATATATTGAAGAAATGCAGCATGAAGAGACATGCCGGGCAAACAGTTAAATGGTGTCTGTTTGCAAACTATTGATTTCCGCAAAACAAATCCAATAAAAAAAGGCACCCGGGTACGGGTGCCTTTTTTATTAGTATTTCTGGCTGAATCCTATAATTGATTTGTCTTTATGGCATGTCAGACAGATTGTGCTAACAGGGCCGGCTATTCGAAATTCAACATCAATTTCCTTCTTTGCCACGGCTTGTTTGGCTTGTCCTGTCAGGCGCCCCAAGTTCTTCATCGAGGCTTTTACGGCGGCACTTCCATCCGGGGCGGCCATAGCTGCTGTATCTTTATTGTGTTCAACTGTTGTTCCCGCACGTTTATTTGTGCCGATTAGACGGATCCTTGCTATCTCACTTGCTCCCCTTGCAGCAGATTTATCAATTGGGATTACTCCTCTCTCATGCGGATTATGACATGTGGCACACATTATTTTACCGTCATGATTAAGAGGAAGTATTATGCCGTACTGTCTTTCCGATGCACTCATCATTGTCTGCATATTACCGGACGGTTTGCATGTGTGTTTGGCATTAGCAGGATGCCCCGAATCATATTGCTTGTTATGACATCCCAGGCAAAGTCCTTCAAGGTCCCCGATAAATTTAATTTCCGGACGATGCATTGTATAGGTTGTGCTATTTTCATCGGGTTTTTCCGGATGACAGTAAAGACATTTTTCCCCTATGATTTCACCCTTTTCAGTTAGCTGGCTATGAGGATCATAAACTCTGTATCCACTTTTATTGTGACACCTGGAGCAGACATCTTTTTTGGGACTGGATGCCATGATCTGGACTTTCTTAACAGTTTTTTTGTGGACCTTATGCCATCCCCATTTGCCCCGATAGGCAGGATTGATATCATCATCCGCATTCTGGGCAGCAGTCTTTATTCGAATTGGTGCACCTCTCTCCAGCGCGGATGACATTTCGCTTAAAAGAAGCCCTGCTAATAGAAGGAATACTACCATCAATTGCTTCATCCCGTTCCCCTTGCGATGGTATTAAATTGAGCCTTGATATCTATTATATAGATCACATCGCAGAAATTGTCAAAGACTTATTCTCTGAATACGCAGTTTACCCCATAAAGAAGCTGAAGTATTTCTTGTTAAAAGGTCGCATGAAGCCGATGTGGATGAGCGTTAGTAGTTCCGGCTGAATCCTGTAATTGATTTGTCTTTATGGCATGTCAGACATATTGTATTAACATTGCCGGTTATACGGAACTCAACGTCAACTGCCTTCTTTACCACTGCCAGTTTAGCTTGACCTGTCATGTTTCGGTAGTTCTCGCTTATTGCTTTTACAGCGGAAATGCCATCAGACGTGGAAATGACTGTTATATCTGCATCAGATTCTGGTGCAACATTACTATTGTTTGTACCGATTAATCGAACTCTGGCTAACTCACTCGCTCCTTTTGCCGAAGACTTGTCAGTGGGGATTACACCTCTCTCGTGCGGATTATGACAGGTAGCACACATTATTTTGCCTTCATGATTGAGAGGGAGTATTATGCCATACTGCTTTTCTGACTCCTTCATCATTCCGTGCATTTTATTGGAGGGTTTGCATATATGTTTTGCATTAACAGGATGTCCATCGTCATATTGTTTGCTGTGACAGCCCAGACACAGCACATCAAGTTGTCTGACGAATTTTATCTCCGGACGATGAGTAGTATAGGTAGCACTCTTTTCATCGGGTTTTTCCGGGTGACAGTACAGGCATTTTTCATTAATAATATCACCTTTGTCAGAAAGCTGGGTGTGTGGATCATAAATCTTGTATCCACTTTTTTTGTGACACCTGGCGCAGACATCCTTTTTGGGACTGGATGCCATGTTCTGGACTTTCTTAACAGTCTTTTTATGGACTTTGTGCCATCCCCATTTGCCCCGGTAGGTAGGGTTGATGTCATCGTCAGCTTTCGGGGCAGCAGTTTTTATACGTATTGGGGTCCCTCTCTCTAATGCAGAGGATATTCCGCTAAAACAGAGAATCCCCGTCAGCAGGAGGAATATGATCATCAATTGCTTCATTCCATTCTCCCCGTGCTGGTATTAAATGCTTTCTGGCCCCTGTTATCTATTTTATAGATCATATAGTCAAAGACACATTTCTTTAATAGTTAGCCCTTTTTGCAAACTTGCGTGCCGTACAACCACATCGTATTTACCTGACCGTTATCGGTATTAATATATGCCCCCTTTGCTAACAGGAGAATTACTGTTTCATTATTCATTTTGCACGAGGCATAGTTTAATGCGGTTCTTCCGTAAGCATCTTCTTTATTTACATTTGCCCCGTTATTAATCAATGTTCTAACTACGTCGGAATGACATGAAAAAGAAGCTGCCATTAATGCTGTTTCGCCGAATTTGTCATATACATTGACATCAGCTCTGTTATCAACCAGTATATTCACAATGTCGTTATGTCCATTAAAGGCCGCATGCATTGTCGCTGTTTTTCCCATACAGTTCTTTGCATTCGGGTCAGCTCCCTCGATCAGCAGAGTCATAACAATTTCAGTGTGACCCGCAAACGAAGCGGCGATCAATGCAGTTTCGTGCTTTACGTCTTTGGTATCAATATCAGCGCCATAGGTAATTAAGATATTTACAATTTCAGCATGGCCTGCAGTAGCGGCTTCTTTCAGTGCTGTTTCCTTTTTTGCGTCTTTAGAATTGACATCAGCCCCGCTAGCCAGCAGGATATTGACTACATCCAGCTGACCTGCAAATGAAGCTGCCATTAATGCTGTTTCACCGTTTGCATCTTTTATGTTGACGTCAGCTCCATTGGCGATCAGGATCTTAACAGTGTCTCTGTGTCCAATGAGAGAAGCCACCATAAGGGCTGTTGCTCCTTCCTCATCTCTTGCATTAATATCACACCCGTCGGCAATTAATTCATTCACTATATCAATTTGCCCGTCAAATGATGCCATTATCAGGGAACTGCCTGAAGCTGATAATGAAACAGCGGGTATAAGCAATATGAAAAGCGAAATAGAAGCAATGTCTAATAACTTATAAATGTTCTTATGGTTCATTGCGAAGTAACCTCTCTTTCCCTCTCAAATTATCCAGTTTGAATAAATGAGAGAAAAAATGTTGTGGTAAAGTGCCTTCAACATAATTGGATTATTTCAAACCACATATTTCCATTCAGCCATCATTAGTCACTTCAAAGAGATGAGTAGTAAATCAATATGTGTATGTCACTTAATTAAGTTGCAAATAATATGCCTGAATATGCATGTGGGAATTGTATTATTTTTAAGGTAGTTACATGTTGCAGGATCTGTGGTTGATGTCTAGTTAATATCCAGCTTGTATACACTCTATACAAATATTGCTATTTTTGAAGTATACGGTTTTGGTGATTTCATCATTGCCTGTTCAATATTAAACATTCTCTTTTATCCAAAAAAAGAATACCGAATATCGAGCAGATAAATGTCGAATGTCGAAGTTTATTAAGAAATTAGAGCCTCTTAATCATAGGTTCGGGAAAATAACCCACAGCCTGTTGGGGAAATGCCCACACTGTAAATTAACTATACAAAAATAATTATTGTAACCTCTTGGAATTATGGATATTTATGAGGGGTGGACTGGCATATTATATGCATATATAAATTGTATATATCCGGGTATAAAAAGACATAAACAATTTGCAGTGGATCAGCATTTTCATCATGAAAGGAGGCCAAGATGATGAGACTACAAGTTAATGAAAATGTAATAGAAGATACCACAAGGTGCAAAAAACAATTTGCCTGTTTGTCCGGAGGAGGAGCGTGTCTTTGCGAGGTCAAATATTGTTTGAACAGGAAAAGCTGTTTTGTAAATTGCGAATCCAAATTGCTGTGTAATTACAAGGTCCGCTATGGTAACTCATCTCTTTGCAGCTGCCCGACTAGGAAAGAGATTTATAACCAGTACAGAATATGAGTGTTTGAAATAGAAATCTTACCCTGAATAAACGCTCAAGGAATAGTTTAACCTAAATGGCATTGTCCGGCCGGGTTTTGATGATAGTAATGATTACTTCTGACAGAGTCCGTCCGGACACCGGTAGTTTCCAAAATAAAGAGTTGCACTAATTAAGCACTTCTTTTTAAATCCTCCCGCTTTGATATACTAATAGTAAAGGTGGTCTTAATGAAAATTCTTAGAATAGTAGTGCCGGCCATTCTTATCCTATTCAGTGCCTCAACCGTGTCATTGTCTCAGAGCAATGAAGTCGTATTTGCCATATCTCCAATGGCGTCTCCCGTATCTACACTATCGGGCTATGGTGACTTTATAGAATATCTGTCGGGAAAAACGGGTATGAACATCATCCTGAAACAGAGGAGGAAATACGCTGAGATCAATTCACTTCTCAAAGCAGGCGAAGCAAAATTTGCCTACACCTGTACAGGGGCGTATTTGAGCGGGAGAAAAGAATTCGGACTTGAGGTGCTGGCTGTTCCTGTTGTTAATGACAGAACCACATATAATTCTTATGTAATCGTGAACAATGAAAGTGATTATCAGAAATTCTGGCAACTGAGGGGAAAAGTCTTTGCCTTTACAGACCCCCTCTCATTGTCCGGTAAAATCTATCCGGCATATTTACTTGAAAAAATGCACACCACTGCGGATGAGTTTTTCAAGAAGACTTTTTATACATCGAGCCATCAAAAGTCGATAGAGTCTGTTGCATATGGCCTTGCCGATGGTGCTGCAGTCGACAGCCTGATATTTGAAGATATGAAAAGGCTGAATGATCCGGCGATTGAAAACGTCAAAATAATCCGGGTATCTCCTCCATACGGGATACCGCCTGTTGTAGTATCTCCTGATACGGATAAATCACTGAAACAGATTATGCTGACAACACTGCTTAAAATGAAAGACGATCCTGAAGGCATGGAAATTCTCAAGAAACTTCACATTAAGAAATTTATTCTCCCTGATCCGTCAATATATTACAGTGCCGTTCAATTACGTCAGTCTTCATTGCTCCAATACTGATCCATTTATGATTAAGAAATATTTTGACAGCATTGCTTTTCATATTTCCCTGTCTATTGCCGTAGTTGTTGCTGCGTCGACTATGACAGTAGGATGGCTCATTCTTAAGGACGAAAAAAGGACGCTGGAATCGGAGCTTAAGAGCAAAGCAATCTATCTCAGCGAGCTAATGTCCCATCACGTGGTAGAACCGCTCCTTTATGAAGAGCGTCATGCTATTTTGTCTCTTCTTCAGGGTTCTATGAAAAGCGCTGAGAGCCTCATTGTCAATGCGGAAGTATATGATAAAAACCGGGACCTGATAGTATCTGCATCAAAGGACAAACGGTATCGTAATATGGAGCTTCTGCCTAACAATTTTGCTGCTGCGGTAGACGGGCCGGTCATCAGCGAAGATAATGTCATGAATCTTTACCACCTGAGCATGGCTGTTAAAGTTGAGACCCTCGGGACTATCGGTTTTATCCGGTTATGTATTACAAAGGAATATCTTTACGGTACACTGAAAGGTGTAAGGCAGCAACTTTTTCTGTTTGTAACGGCAGTAACGCTTGTTGGCATATTATTAGGACTTTATTTGGCGAGAAAAATCTTGCAGCCCGTTCTTATTCTGAGCAAAGGAGTAGGAAGGGTAGCTGCGGGAGAAGTCGGCATGGAAGTGCCCGTTGTCGGGCATGGTGAGATAAAAGAGCTTTCACTTTCATTTAACCGAATGTCGGTAAAGTTGAAGGAGCTCATTGACAAGATCAAGTCCGCCCAGGAGCATCTGGTCAAGACTGAAAAACTGTATGCTGTCGGAGAGTTCTCCGCAGGAATAGCCCATGAGATAAAAAATCCGCTCACACCCATCATGATGCTCATTCGCAGGGTAAAAGAAGAAAAAGAGTCATTAACGGAAAAGGACATTGATATTATCGAAGAAGAGCTGAACCGGATTGATAAAATAGTCACCGAATTCCTTGCCTTTGCACGCAAGGACAATGTGGAAAAGACGGATGTGGATATTAACGGAGTCCTGGATGAGGTAGTTACGATAACCAGGCCGAACATTGAAAGATCTGAAATCAGCCTTGTTGAGAAATACTCAAGTTTTCTGCCGGATATTACAGGAACGCACGATGCCCTTAAGCAGGTTTTTCTCAATATTATCCTGAACGCACTCCAGGCAATGGAAGGTCGTGGAGGAGAACTGACTATTGAAACAGCAGTTTATAACGGGAGCATCCAGGTGATAATCAAAGATACGGGGACTGGGATACAGGAAGAGGATATACATAAGGTTTATGATCCCTTTTTTACCACAAAAAAAGAAGGCACCGGTATGGGCCTTGCTCTTACTCACAATATAATAAGTGACCATTCAGGTATAATCGATATAGATTCTACCCCTGGGAAGGGGACATTAGTTAAGGTGGAGTTTCCTGTATGAATACTCTTTTAGTTGTTGATGATGAAAAATCGGTGAGATATTCTTTTGAAAGGATATTCGAGAATTACTATAACGTCATTACTGCTGAAGACGGCAAATCAGCCCTGGGTATACTCGATGACAGCAATAATATAGATGTGATTTTTCTTGACGTCAGGATGCCGGGGATGAACGGAATTGA
>PIVU01000597.1 GCA_003354025.1 Nitrospirota bacterium | reverse complement strand
ACTTATGACGCTGCTTTAGCAACTGCAGACGGAGAGCTTACTTCTCCTGCAAGCATTGACGAAGTTGTCGTAGGTTCTATTCCTCTTTTCGAGGGAACAGGCCAGATGGAATGTGCAACATGCCACAACGCACATGACGGCGCAGCAACAAAGTTCTTAAGAGTTGACAATGCAGCATCAGCACTTTGCAAAACTTGCCACATCAAATAATAACGGCAAACTAGCATAACTTAATCAAAGAGGAGTGGAATTATCCACTCCTCTTTTTTATTGTCAGTTACTATCCTGCAGCATATTCCATTTAATTATGTATTGCAGCATCAGGCTCCCTTCCGTTGGTTTAAATGCTGAGAAGGATAAGTTGCCGTAATTTAATGATGCCTGTTTTATTCTCCAAATTGTTACATGTCATTTCGACATAAAACCTTGCCAATATGGCATGCATGTGAAATTAACAAAATCTGTAACCTGTTGAAATAATGAGGTTAATTGGCTGGCATGGCTCTTGCAATAAAAAGGGCAATACGATGAAAAACAACAGCAAACATAAAGAAAATCAGACTGCCAGCAGGCAGAAGAATCCAAGGTCTCAGATAGAGACTGAATTCCTAATAGGAGGTACTATGAAAAAGACATTAATAGTACTCGTAGCCATTATTTCAATGGTAGCAT
>PIVU01000596.1 GCA_003354025.1 Nitrospirota bacterium | reverse complement strand
CTAGTTCTACACTCTGTCCCATCAAGTTTGGTGATTTGACAGTCTACCAAGGTTCCTTTGACCATCATGGTGGCATCTCAGTGGGAATCTTCCCAATACATCAGTGGCAGACCATGATGGGATAGAGTAGGCAGATTATTACAAAAATGATCCTACGTGATATATTACATCGTTACACTACATGATGTATACTTAAATATTACTAGCCATTACAGTATTATCAACAATTGACTCTCAATCTTTGTGTATCCATTTTGACAGGCTTTATGCATGTCTTGGAGGTTGGCATTCCCTCTACAGTTACTTCTTACCCCAGATAAGGAAGTATAGAGTTTCTTTTTTCTTCATCACGGAGCCCTGGGTGTCCTGGACACTTATGACGTCATAAACACCTCGACTGATCAATGAGGCGACCTGGTCAGTGGGCGTCGATGTAATATCTGATGTAAGACATGAAAATAATAAATGCATATATTAAGAAAGTATTCAATATCAGCGAATTATAATATCATGGCAGAACGAGATATCATGGCAGACCCAAAAGAAGGGACAAGCGCAGACTCTCCCCCTATCAAGAAAACAAGTGAAAATCATTCTGGGTTTGCAGGTCTCTTTCATTATGCCGATAAAATCGACTACATTTTATTCATATTTGCCTTGTTGGGTTCTATT
>PIVU01000595.1 GCA_003354025.1 Nitrospirota bacterium | reverse complement strand
TTGACCGAAACTTTGTCTTCCAGCCTTAAGAGGGCGCTTATCTTGTTGTTCATTTTTCTGATCGATGAAGTGATCATATATTCAAGGCCGTCTGTTGAGGTAATGGTCGGGATCGGTTCAATAATATCGCCATGAATAAGGGCCATCCCCATATATGCCTTCTGGAATTTCACCTCGTCCTGCTCAATATTCTGTATCTGGACAGGATAAACACCATAGCTCTTCGCAATGTCCTTGTTCTTTCCTGATTCATCATTCTCCTCGCCCGACACATTGTAGAACTGGTAATTAAAGTGCCTGCCGCCGGCCACCGCGTACTCTTCAAGCAGGTCATGAAGGTAACGTTCGACATTGTTGTAGGGAGCAGGCAGGTTACTGTTAAAAAAGACCTTGACAGTAAGCGGTTCTGAAAGTGTTGAAACAACTTTTTTACTCGCTTCGGAAAGGGAATATATTTTCTGGGACGTAAGGTCCAGCCTGAAGAAGAGTGTAATGCCCGCTATATTAAGCAGGACTATTACAACAAGATACATCAGGAATTTTGAATATCTGCCCGTGTCTATTTTTTTCTTTGCCGGCATAGCTTATTTCTTCTCCTGAATTACAATGTTTGTGCTGTAAATCATAACAAAGCAGACACTGATGAAATACAGTAAGTCCCTTGAATCAATAAT
>PIVU01000104.1 GCA_003354025.1 Nitrospirota bacterium | reverse complement strand
CCGGAGCCTGTATCGGATATTGAGACATGTATCGTTCCGTCCCCATTCCATGTCTTAATACTAATGTCTCCATGCTGATCAATTGAATGGGAAGCATTAACAAGGATGTTCATGAAAACCTGGTTTAACTGCTGGGGATTGCACCTGGTAGGCGGTAGTTATCCGAAATCTTTCTTCAGGTCCGCTTTGTACTTGATCTCGTTCCAGACATCAACTTCAAGCAGTGACTTGACCGGTCTTGCAGAAAGGCTGCACGATCAGATTGGACAGTTTAAGACATAAGTTTGGTCTTGCATAATTGACTTGCCGGCCATGAAGGGGCTAAAATTTTCATAAAGTTAAGGGGTAGCTTTATGGAGTATAGAAAGAGGTGCAGAGTGAAGATTGATATACTTCGTCAATCTGCGTGCACCAATCGTTATTCCTGGTTCTCTTTTTCACAATTATCTAATGAAAAAACATAATGAGTTTATTGAATTTCTAAATGAGACCTTTGAAGAGTTCGGTCTGATTGATGCCCGCAAGATGTTCGGCGGCTACGGTATATATCACGATGGTATTATGTTCGGCCTGGTTGAAAATAATACCCTGTATCTTAAAGCGGATGAAACAACACAAAATCACTTTGAATCAAAGGGACTGGCTCAGTTCCAGTATGAAAGGGCTGGCAAGGTAATCAAAATGTCATATTATCAGGCTCCGGATGAAGTCTATGATGATCGTGGCAAGGCAGCTCTCTGGGCCAACAGGGCTTTTGAAGTTGCTCTCAAAAAAAAACTAAGAGTGACGGTTGACTAACAGGGAGCAATGAATGACGAGTATTATTGTTTTGACAATCGCTAATCGTAATTTCCCCTGTAAAATTGTCAGTAGTGTTAGATTTGCATTCATGAATCAACTGTCACGGTTACGGATATACCCCATGGCAATTCAGACTTTTACATCCACGACAGTACCACCGAGATCCCTGAGTTTTTCGTCCAGTAATGCAAGCACCCTGTCGAGAGTTTCATAGCTGATCTCTGGCAGGCTGCCTCCGAAGACGTCCTCTGCCTCTTTAAAACCCTTTAAAACTGCGTCTCTTGCAACCTGCAGTCTTTCAACATTATCACCTGCGCCATTGGCTGCAAAATCAAAAATCCTCTGAGCAGTGTTTGCTATACCAAAAAGACCGTCGTCACTAATGAGTTCTGTTGCTTCATCCTGTGACAGGTCAAGGATTGGTTTGCCGTTGATTTTAAACTGTGATAAATCAATCTCAGTACTTTCAAGGAATAATTTGATGGCAGCCTGGATCTCGGCACTGGACTTTGATTCAAATGTGATATTAATATTCAGCTCAAGAAGCAATTTGTTTGTCCGGTAGGCTGCAGTATCTTCTACTGGTTTATGAACTGCTTTCTTTTTGTCTCCGGCCTGACCTGCTCGTCCGTCCTGTTTTAAATTGTTTGTAAAGAGGTTTTTGTTGACTTCATTAATATTAGACATATACTTCCTCCCTTCATTTTATTCTCCCGGCTGGTGATGAAAATAGGATATTAATTATATTAACAATAAAAGAGGGGTTCCTGTTTATTTTCATTACAACTTCGCGGGGGCATGCTAATCATCTGAAGTTTCGCTTGTTGTAAGTGCCGCCTTGAGCTCAAGAATTAATTTCTCCCGTTTATCTTCTGCCAATTTGCGCTCCGTTATGTCAGTCAGAATAGAAAGGAAGCCGGATACACAGCCTTTTGAATCTAGAAGGTAATTCCAAGCCACTTCTATGTCTCTTACGTTACCATGCTTTGTTAGTATTTGCTGATAATACATAGTGGGCTGTGGCTGCTCCTTAATCAATATATCCAGGTATCTCATCAACTCATCACGCTTCGAAACGGGGACCAAAAAATCTGCAATGGACCGCCCAACAAGAGCTCCATCCTCGTACCCGTATATTTGATGGTGGGCTTTATTAGCAAAGAGTATGGTCCCATAGATATCTATTTTTTGAACCCCGTGAGGATTTTTTTCGACAAGAGTACGGAACTGCTCTTCGCTCGCTCTAAGGGCTTCCTCTGCCTGCTTGCGCACAGTGATGTCCCTGCCAACGGAAATGATATATTTTATATTGTTTTTCTCATCTCGAATTGCAGAGGCTATATATTCAGTTGGAATCCTTTTGCCATCTCTGCAAATAAGCGATATTTCGACTTTCCCCTGCCCTTTGTTTATGACCATCTCTATGACGTCGGCAGCTTTTTCTAAATCTTCCTGACTGTAATAGGCGTCAGGTGCTTTCATTGAAGCAATTTCCTCGTCAGTATATCCTGAAATTTCCCTGAATCTTTTATTCCAGCGAACGGCCTTTCCTGTAGTAAAATCAAAAACAAAGAAAGTATCCATTTGAGCATCTATTGCCTTTTCTGTAAACTCCTTTTCTTCGCGCAGCTTCCTTTCTACAGAATGTTTGTATAAGGCCATTTCGATAGTATTATGAAGGTCATTTTTTGAAACGGGTTTGCTTAAATACCCAAAGGGATCTGTATCTTTAGCGCGTTCATGCAGCATGTTATCTGCATAGGCTGAAAGATAAACTATCGGAACATCACTTTTAGATCGTATTTGTGTGGCAGCTTCAATCCCATCTACGTGACCGAGCAACATAATATCCATTAGCACAAGATCGGGTCTGATCTCTTCAGCTTTTTCAATGGCATCCTCTCCGGTAGCCACAATACAGGGAACATAATATCCCAGTTCTTCTAACTGCAGCTGCAAGTCCCTGGCGATAATGGCTTCATCTTCAACAACTAATATTTTTGCTTTTCTCATTTATATATAGTAACAGAATAAATCCCTGTTGGTATTTTCCAGTTAAAACCCAGGCAGCCCTGCATTGAATCACAGCCGTTTTCTATTCCAGACCGCGTGAGGGATGAATAGTTTATGGTTTGTCATTGCCTTTTCTGCTGTGCTGGGGTAATATGCTAAATATTCTATTGAGGTATTAATATTTGTTTGTAATTGACGTGTTTTGCATGTACAGACATAGAAACACTTATGGAAATCAAGGGAGAATGAATGAAAGCGATTCTTGCACTTATGATCATGATTATATTGTCAGCATGCAGCAATGAGAATGTAACTGTTCAGCAAAATGGGGGGAAGGGAATTCCTCAAAATCCTCCGGCTATAAATGAACAGACAGATATTCAGGATATAAACCGTAATAGCAATCTTATACGAAAACAGACTGAAAGTACTTTTAGAAGTATCAATCCTGATTCTCCCCAATCCGTAAATCCGCTGACATCAGCACAACCAGCGGACAAGCCGCGATCAGACTGAGCTTTATTGATAATATGTTTCAAGGGATAAAAATTCACCGGTTGTATCCTTTTTGTCCTCTTACTCGTCTAGATATATAGTGTGAAGTCCCTATCGCGGGCGGACAAAATATTAGGAGGTGTATATGTCTAATTTATGCATAAACTGTAGTACAGAAATGGAAGAACATGGAAATGTAGGCTATTCCATTACAAATGGAGTTTGCCTGCAATGTGTAGAAAGCATTTTTGGTAAGCATAACAGTGAATTAACAACATTTCTTGACAATCTGGAAGCACCAATTCTTCTTATGCAGTCAGACCCAAGACAGGTAAAGACAGCGAATAAGCAGGCATGTGAACTATTCAAAAAAGAATTGTCTCAAATTGAGGGGCACAGAGGCGGGCAAGTTTTTGACTGCGTATACGCATTTACAAAAGATGGATGCGGGAAAGATGTAAATTGTGAAGACTGTAAAATTAAAAATGCTGTTGTTGAGACATTCACCAGCGGGAAATCATCTGACGGCGCTTCTACTGTTCTTGATATTAAAAATAATGACTCAACTATACCATATAAATTGCGTGTATCAACAGAAAAGGTTGGGGAGTTAGCATTAATAAGAATTGATCAATATGAGAAGAAAGACTAAGGCCTGGGGTTCGCAACAGGTAAGGAGTCATTACTATCCCTATTCCGGATCATAATAATACTTGCGTGGATTGAAAAGTTATAACCCCTGCGTATATTTTTCAACGTCAATGCCGATGGTCATGGCCCCGATTACGTCTTTCCCGTCTATAACAGGAAACGATACTTGGATAACATATGTGTCGGAACTTTCATCAAAATTTATACTACTTATATGAACGTCACCTTTGCCTTCCTTGTAAGATTTTATGAATTTTGCTTCGTCTCCCTGCCAGTAGTCTGACGTCTTGCCGGTCATACATACGTTTCCCCCAAGCTTATCCATTACAAAAATTTCGGCATAATGTGGCTGCGAGGTTTGTATTTTATTCAGATATCTGCCGCATTCAGATTCAGTTAATGCCTTAATGATAGCTGCGTCAACAGGGGTTTCTTTCCACTTATCATCGAGCCTCTTGATTTCGGAAAGTTCTTTTCTTTTTTTATTTTCAATTTTAACGGCATTGACTATCATCGGATTAGTGCCAAAGCTGAGCAGTTTAGTAAATGAGATGTTCCTTAGCTTCTGCATATGCTTCTCATTTATTTCCGGCGCACATGATGCTAATAAAACTACGATTGTGGCTGCGAAAAGCGCTTTTAGAAAATGCATACTTTATCAGTCCTTGGTTTTATGTTATTAATGAAGAGCCCATGTTCATTATGTAAACATATTTTACACAAAATACTTCCGGAAGTCCATTGTAATTTATATGATTTATACTTGCATTTCAAATAGTTATGGGCAATATATCCTGTGATCAAGATCACAATAATGACTAATTATAGTGCTTTTACTCTGGGAATTCATTGCAATCCAAGGGCATTGGGTGATGCCGGGCTGCAGGTTTAAGACAAGGTGTTCTAAGGCGCGTTCTTGTTGTTCCGAGGTTGCACCTGAGCTTGTTGAATATGATAGTGAGCATTTTGTGGCTTGTCATTATCCGTTGTAATACAGATCATGATTAAGTTAATAGGAATAGTCTGCTGAAGTTAGGTAAGGTGGGACAGCCAGTTTAGAAGAGTAACGGTTTATGATCGAAGAGTGACAATTATCGAGTTTTTACTTCGTCCTTAAATGTTGTCTTCCATCTCCCATACGCCGGTAGGGCAGATGCCGGCGCAGAAGCTGCAACCGATGCAGAGGTCTTTATCGATGACATATTCAAATGAGCCATCTTTGAATTCTTTTCTGCTGATGGCACCGTAATAGCACGTGGCTTCACACATGTGGCAGTCTCTGCAGACGGCACAGGACATGCAGCGGTTGGCTTCTTCTTTTGCTTCAAAAGCCGGTTCACCACGGCATACGTCATAGTAGGCTGTTTCAATTTTCTCGTAGGGTACCATCGGCTTGCGCGGCGGCCTGTTGTACGATATTCCTGAAAGAAGGGCATGAACAGCGTCTGCACAGGTTTTACCGTGTCCAATGGCATGTGTTACCAGTCCGAGGCGGATAGCGTCACCGATTGCGTATACTCTCGGGTTGGATGTGTGTCCAGCTTCATCCGCTTTGATCCAGCCGTGTTTGTCTGTGTCAACTGACGGCGGGAGGAATTCTGTCATGGGCATGTCACCGATGGACATTACAACAAGGTCGGCTTTCATGGAAGTGCCGTCCTGGAAATATATCTTCTTCTGCTTCTTTGAATATTTTTCAGTAAATTTCGGCCATTCCAGTTTGGTTCCAAGTGCTGTTGCTACTTCCAGTTCAGCACCGAATGCAGCAGGTTTTTGAATATCAACTGCGGTTACTTCTTTTGCACCGCAATGGTATGCTTCTGCTGCTACGTCCATTCCAACATTACCGGCGCCAATTACGACAACGCTCTTGCCTTTCAGGTTTGGATTTTCTCCAATATTGATCCCTTTGAGGAAATCATATGCAGAGACAATGTCCTTTGATCCGGGCAGGGTCATCATCCTTGGTTTGTGTGCGCCGCAGGCTACTATAGTTATGTCATGGCCTTTATATATCTGATCGAATTTTTTGCGGTCAACCTTGGTTTTGAGGTTAACATTGATACCGATCGATTTGAATCTTTCTATTTCTGTTAGCAGTACATCCTGGGGCAGACGCTCTCTTGGGATGCAGAGTTCGAGCTTTCCGCCCAGTTTCTTTTCAGCTTCATAAAGGTCTACAGAGTGACCGTGCAAAGCGAGCTGCCATGCTGCTGAAAGACCGCCGGGACCTCCGCCGATTACTGCTACTTTTTTGTCAGTCTTTTTAGCAGGCTTGGGGGCCTTAACGTCAAGGCTGGCCTTGCCCATCTCTTTAATATTGTATGGCTTGTCCAGCTGTCCTCTGGTGCATGCCTGCATGCAGAGGTTGGGACATATTTCACCGCATACTGATGCGGGAAGAGGGCTGTACTGAAGGACTAGCTCCAGTGACTCGTGGAGTTTGTCCGCCCTTATAAGCTGGGCCCTTTTCTGTGAAGGGATGCCGCTTGGACATGCAAATTCGCAGGGAGGAGAATACTTGTAATTGTTCCAGACCGGTCTGTACCTTCTTTCATCACCGGTAGTGACATAAGGCAGAATGGTCAGATCATGAGTTAGATATTCTGCGAATATACCGCCTTTTCCAACACCCTTGTCCCAGATCTCGGAGCGGAACTGCTCCATGGGCATTCTCATGGGTTTTCTCTTTGCTCTTTCCTGGGCAGTATAAGGTACGAGTTTTTTCCATGCGTTTATATCTTTAGTCAGTTCATCATAGTGATCTGCCCGTTTAATAGCTTTCAGGTATGGCTTCATTTTTGTAGTCAGCCATTTCCAGTCCTGCTCGGTAAGGTCTTCCAGTTTTACGTCGTTTTCACTGTAGCCGCGAATTGGGCCGCGGAAATATACAACTCCGCCGACCATTCCTACACAGGGACGGTAGCCGAGAATGTTTTCAGGATTCCTTGGATTTACTCCACAGACGACAGCAATTCCTCCTGCCTTGAATTCAGCAAAGGTATCACCTACATCTCTGAAGTACCATGACTCCGGTGGGTCAAACTTCGGATTGTGCTTGGTCATGGTCTCGCAGCGTGCGCCGCCTCCGCCCTGGACATAAAGCTTACCCTGGGCTGATGCGTTGTGGGCGCCATTGGTTACGTCGCCTAGTACGGTTATATTTGCACCGCAGTTAATCCAGCCAACATCATCGGAAGCACTGCCATTAACAACAATTTCTGTGCCGAACATTCCCATGCTTCCCAGTCTCTGGCCAGCTGGGCCTTCTACAGTGATCTTTATTTTTTCGTCCCTTGGCCATAAACGTCCGCCGATGCCGTGCTGGCCATTGGCAAGAATATGAAGGTTACGAGCACCTTTCTCAACAGCCTGCTGTATCTGTTCTTCAAAAACCCTTGAAGGGGTCCGTTGACCTTTTACATTTCCTTTTAGTGTTACTTTTTTCATAATTTTATATATGTAGGGGCACGTTGCAACGCGCCCCTACGGCTGTTTAACAGTTATATTTAATTTTCAGTCTTTCAGCCATTGCCGGGTCATCAATACTGAGAGCGTCGGACATACCGATCGGGAGTTCTGTACTTCTTCCCATCGGGGCGAAAATTTTCTTCAGTTCAATGTCTACTGATTTGAATACTTCTACAACTCTTTGAGCAACTACATCAGGGTCGAGTCTTCTGTATAGTCTCGGGTCCTGTGTCGTAATACCTCTTGGGCACTTTCCAAGATTACATACATTGCATCTGTTATATTCATCGCCAAAACACCCGGCTGCTGCCTGCATGATATATTTACCGATTGATACGCAGGATGCTCCCAGCATTATCAGTGAGGCTGTGTTTGTGGCAAGGTTGCCTTTCTTTCCTACACCGCCTGCTGCAATAAGCGGAAGTTCATTCTGCTTGCCCTGTGCAACCAGGTCCAGGTAACACTCACGCAGGTTTGATGCGATTGGATGCCCCATTGTATCCATGGAAACATTATATGCTGCACCGGTACCGCCATCGTCACCATCTATGGAAAGACCTCCGGCATATGGATTTCTGATCAGATTATTGAGGACCGATTTAGCTGAGTGACTGCCCGAAATTTTCGGATAGACCGGGACCCTGAATCCCCATGCCATAGACATGGACTGGATCATCTTTGCAACAGCCTCTTCGATTGAATACTTTGTCTGATGAGTCGGGGGTGAGGGGAGGTCAACACCCATTGGTACGCCCCTGATCTCGGATATCAGTTTTAAAACTTTATGTGCCATAAGGAGTCCGCCGTCACCGGGCTTTGCTCCCTGGCCGTATTTGATCTCTATTGCACAGGGGTCCTCGATCATATGAGGTAGTGCCCTGACTATTTCATCCCAGCCGAAATATCCTGATGCGATCTGGGGGATGAAGTATTTCATGAATCTTGAACGTAGCAGACTCTGGGGCATTCCGCCTTCACCGGAGGCCATAACTACTGGCATACCTTCTACTTCATTTAAATATGTAACGCCCATTGCAAGCCCTTCCCACATATTGGGGGAGAGTGCTCCGATGGACATGCTTCCTATCATAATCGGATATATCTCACGCACAGGCGGGACGAATACTCCGGACTTTTTATTAACATTCAGTTTTCCGTTTACAACCTGTATGGGTAGTTCATCAGCAGGCAGAATTCTGCCAAGATAAGTCCTTATTCTGAACTCATGCCTCCCTGCGTCGAGCGCCGGATCAGTGAGCATTGATATTCTGGAAAATTTAAGCTTGTCAAGTGTGCCTGGTGCTGGATCGTTTCTACGGCCGCCTCGCCTGTATGGATGCCCGCCCTTGTTCTTATGAAAATTGAATTTATTGGCAGGATTATACTCGGGCTCTATTGCTTCGTTAGGGCATACAAGTGCGCATGTGGCACAGCCGATGCAGTAACGGTCTATATCATTGGATTGTTTTACTATTGTCTCGACCCTTCGTTCAGCCTTGGGTTCCGGCATCGGGCCTTCGGAATGAAGGACACGTTTCACTACTACCGACGGCTCGATGGCAAACACGGGGCATACCGCTGTGCAGCGACCGCATCTCTTGCACCGATCGTCTCTCCACCTTACGATGTAGGGGAAGTCTTTAAGGGCCAGTTGGTGATTATTGTCTAACCGTGAAGCTGGTTCCATACCACCACCTCCTTAGCGTCAGGCTTTATTATGACCATATCAAATTTCATTGGGAAAATATCACTATCTCTGTCTCTGCCGGGGACTGCACTTTCCAGTCCGCACTCTTCGGACATCAGGCCGTACTTTCCTTTTACTCCGCCTACTGCTCCGGGCCTCAGCTTTTTTGCGTCCTGAACCATGAAGCATGTCCCGTCAGGTGTAAAACCGATAACGCAGTTCGGGCCGTCGATACAGAGAGGTCTTAATGATCTCTTTAAATAGGTAACCGCATCAGCGTCAGAACGGTTGTTAATATCCTCCTGCTTCAGAGGAGTAATAACATCTTTATAATAATGAAGGGGATACCCCAGTTTTTTATAAGTGTAGTGCAGTATGTGACAGAATACCTCACTGTCACTGTTATATCCAACATAGCCCGGGAGGTTTCTTCCGGTGAGATACTCTCTGATAGGAACAAAGGCCGTGTTTTCGCCGTTTGTCATTGTGCAGATGCCCTGCAGAAAAAACGGGTGACAGGCATAAAGGTTAATCGCATAGTTCGTGTTCTGCCTTCCCTGGGCAAAAATTATCTTGGCCTTGAGAGATGACTTTTCCAGTCCAAAAAACTCACCGAGTTGAAGAGGATCTCCAACTTCTTTAAGAGCTACTATGTCAGGATAAAATGTGAATACGATAATTGATTCATCTGCCCTTCCAAGGTCTCTGAGACTAAGTCGTGTCTTCAGAAGAAGGCTTTCCTTAATCTCCATTGGCTTGTCTTTATACATGTCCGGATAATCATATACTCTGGCAAAATAGTTGTCGCGGCCTTCAATACCTCTAACAGTTTTTGTTTTCGGCGTCCAGGTATATTTAAGTTTGAAACCGGCCTTGTTCATATAATCATCGAGTACTTTAACTCCCGCTTCAGAGCAGATACCTGAGAGGATCGGATATTCCCTAAGCTCCTCAAACTCTCCGCCCATTCCCTTCATCATGAGACCCATGCCTGAGCCGTCATGACCCTCTTTCATTGTCTCAAGAGCCAGGATGTTTTCCATGGGGGAGAAATAATCACTCGATGTTATAGCTGCTAATCTGCACATAATCTTAATTTTATCCTATTTAATTCATCCGGCCAAAAAAAAACGTCCATACCATTCTTTATGTTATTTTTCGTGGTATCGAGACGCTGCTGAACGGCATAAGCTTGCGACCGGATATAAATAATAACAATTCAGTATAAAATTTGTAAACCGATCTATTACTGTAAACCGGCAACGAATTGATAGTATTTATTGCTAAAATCATGCCAGAGTATAACTGCCTGTATTTTAACGAATTATGTCCTGGGATAATTATACATTTTTGTAGGATCGACATTTTTGTGTGGAAGGGCTGTTACTCCTTTTAGTGATAATGTTTCAAGTCTTACGCTTTGCTGCTATTATTAATTCTGCACCTGCGGGATGTCCTTAAAAAGATTTTTGCATTGCAGCGGGTGCATTGCCAGCGGGGATGTATTCTTGCAATGCAGTTTTCTCCCTTCATGCTGTCCTGGTCGTTGAATTCCTTTGACTGAGCTATTTTTATGTTGTACAGAATATTATCAATCTTTCCGTATCCGCAGTTGGGACATTTCCCGGGTTTGCTGTAGGCGGTAAGCTGTTTCATAGCTATTATCATACTGCCTGTATTAGCAGTTTTCCATATGAATATTAGAGATGAAATAAATTCGGGGTTAATAATAATCCAAATATGGATCGATACTATTTGAGAGAGGTAATGCAAAAGAGTGAAACTTGTTTGAGAATAATGGCTGAAATGCCGTAAAATAAAGAAGTTATGCCTCTAAAAGAAAGTAAGAAAGAGCTAAAGGCTGTTTTTGATAATATCAGTGACGGGGTCATGTTTCTTGATAATGACGGTACTATTAAACTGTATAACAGGGCCTTCAAGGACATGCTTTCAATTGATGAGGACCTGACGGGTAAGGAAATATATTCGCTTTCGCCGGATAACCCTGTGAGAAAGGGGATTTTATGGTCCGAGAAGGGATTTAAAGGTCCCTACTGCTGGGAGAGGCATAAATGTGCCGATGATCTTCAATGCAGGGGAAAGAGCACTGATTTCTGCAGGTGCTGGCTTTTCCGGAAATGCAGTGCAGCTGGATCAAGCTTTGCTACATGCCTTGAGTGCCCTCAATATAAAAATGTGAAACATTTTCTGGAGAAATCAAAAGAAGTTGAAATTGGTGACAAAATAATTTCCGTATTATCATCATTTGTTGAATTCGACAAAAAGGATGAGATGTGGGAAGTTATTGTCTTCAGGGATGTGACATCTGATAAGCTTGATGCTGTAGTAAAGCTCGCAAATGCAGCAGCCCATGAGCTTCGCCAGCCACTGCAGATTATTACTTCATCTGTAGATCTTGCAAAGGGTAAAATTCCTGAAAATTCGGAGGTCTCTAACCTCTTTAAGGTTATAAAAGAGGGATGTTTCAGGCTGAAT
>PIVU01000594.1 GCA_003354025.1 Nitrospirota bacterium | reverse complement strand
ACGATGAGGATTATTATTCCCCATTCCAGCAGGTGTCCTCTTCTGGTTGAGATGTCTTCATAGAGCATAGTGTAGGTATTTGTAACTACCTGTAGTTTTTCCTTTATGCTGTCTTCCCAGTCCTGGCTTCTGAACAGGAGCATCGCAGTCCTGTATATTTTTGCATAGTAAACATCTTCCGTAACTTTCAGTGCATTATCTACTTTTTCCGTTACTGCGGTCAGTTCTGTTACTGTTTCGGTAATTTTCCTTGCAAGTTTCTCGTATGAACGGAGCTCGAAAATAGAGGCCCTTTTATGCCTGGGGATTTCACTGTATATTTTCGCAATCTCTTTGTCGAGTACGTGGTCATAATAACGGAGTTCCAGCATCTGGGCTGTTGCAAACTCCAGTATATCAAGTATGTCCGAACTTCCCGATGGTTCAATGACAAATGCATTATCGAGATGAACGATAACGAGATCGTCGGGATAGTAACTGAACCTGTGCTTCAGGGTTTCTTCTTTTGTCTGCAGGCTGACATCTCTTGTTTCGTAAAGAAGTAGTCGTGACAGATCATATTCATCAAGAAGCTTTATTGCTTCCATCTCACTATTCAGCTTTTCTACCATAAAGACCATATAATCTTCACTAAACTCTTTTTTAAAGCTTGGCTGAATGATTGCACTACCGAGATTA
>PIVU01000318.1 GCA_003354025.1 Nitrospirota bacterium | reverse complement strand
TACAGTCGATAAGCATCGTCAGTATTCTTCATTTTTACGATATACAAGATGTAGGGGAATGACTTTTCAAAAAAAATCTTCAAATGCTATTGTTTCTGAAATGGAGTGCTGATTTTAGATAGGGGCACTGTAAGATTAGCGTTTTATCTATCGTTGCTCAGCAGGAATCCACGGATTAACACAAAAGCAGCCACTCCGGCAGATGCCGAAATTTATATTAAATACCTGCAATGATAGATAAAATGATAGACTGAACCAGCTTTTCAAATTCTATGGGTATTGTATAATTGGCGGAGGCTTGATTTTGACATGAGAATACTTTTTTGAATGTAAATTTGGGTGGCGGCTGTAAAGATATCTCTTTATTTGATTGCGGTTTTTCATAAAAACTAACGAATCTCTTTGCGTTTCGAGTTTCTCTCTTTAAAAAATATGAGTATGGGCGTACTTATCCTGTATCGCTCATTAAGCGATTTCTATTCCGGCTTTTTTAATGGAACGATCCCTGATGCTGCTTACGATGAATTGTAATTTTTAGACAGCCTATGGATGGTTCTCATCTTTCCTATTTTGCACTCCGGACAGCAGGTAATATCTTCTCCTGTCAATCGGAGAATCATTTCAATGACGGTTTCTTTCTTTTTTTCCGGCCACTCATCATCAGAATCAGCCAATTTTCTTATGAGCGGGATTGCCTCACCTTTATTTTTGTTGGATAAAAATCCAAAATAACGAATTTTCATGAATCCGCTGGGGAGCACATGAAGCAAAAAACGCCGGATGAACTCTTTGGATGTCACGGTCATCTTTTTTAATTCATTATTATTCGATCGATCCCGGTAGGTAAAAACAACTTTTCCATTATCAATAGATTGAATTCGATTATTTGATATGGCAATACGATGTGTATACCGACCGAGATATTCAAGCACCTGCTCCGGTCCAGCAAACGGACGTTTGGCATATGCGATCCATTTGGCTTTAAAAACGGATTGAATCAGAAGATCAAATGTTTCCCGGGATTCGTAACATGCAATAATACCGGGGAAGCTCAGTTCATTTTTTTGGTACGCGGTTTTTAAAAGGGAAAGATATCGTTTTTTGAATTCTTTGGCCAAAGATTCAATCCTGAACAAGTACGATTCATTGGCGGGTATCCATCGGTCTTTGGTAAATGAAAGTGCGCCTCCGGGTATCAGGCAATGCAAATGGAAGTGATCCTTTAAATTTTGTGCCCAGGTATGTAAAACCAGAATGAATCCAAGCTGACCCTCAAGTTTCCATTGCGGATCTTTGCCAAATGCCTGCAGTGTCTGATTCACAGCCTTAAATAAAATGCCGAGGGCGACCTTTTTGTTACACAGTACAATCGGGTTCAGGTCGTGCGGCAGGGTAAATACCAAATGGAAATATCCGCAGGGCATCAGTTCGGCTTTTCGGTCGTTGAGCCACTTTTCTTTGGCCAAAGTCTGACATTTGGGGCAATGCCGATCCCGGCAGGAGTTATATGAAATGCGTTCAAATCCGCAATCACTGCATTGCTCAACATGGCCCCCGAGTTCCGCAGTTCGGCAGATCTCTATATGGCGCATTACTTTGAGCTGAGCAATAGGCAATTTGATATTTTGACGGAATTGATCACCGTAAAGACGGAAGATGTCTGCCACTTCAAGTTTGAGATTATTGTTTTTCATCATTGTCCCCCTTTTCTTCAAAAAGATAATCAAGAGGGCTTTTGAGTTGAGTGATGCGTGCCGGTATAAGGTGAAGATAAATAATGGTGCTTTTTAAGGAATTATGCCCCAGGAGTCGTTTAATGGTATAGATATCGGTGCCGTGGGACAGCAGGTGGGTTGCAAAGGAATGTCTCAGGCAATGAATTCCCCGGCCTCTGGTAATGCCGGCTTTTTTTTTGCTTTGTGAAAAGCCTGAGAAGCTGATGTCGGGCCCATATGTTTTTTTCGGTTGTATCCGGGAAACAACCATTCTCCAGGTTTATATTTACACCAGTAAGCCCGGAGTTCCGGAAGCAGAGCTTGGGAAAGAACTGTGTAGCGATCTTTTTTTCCTTTGCCCTGCTCAACCCGGATCATCATTCTGGAAGGGTCGCTTTCGATATGTTCCGGTCTCAGAGAAATAACTTCACTTAACCGGAGACCCGCGCTGTATGTCGTTTTAAGCAGGACTCTGTGCTTCAGGTTGGTTGTTACTTCAAACAATCGTTTGACTTCTTCCTCACTCAGAATGCTCGGGAGTTTTTTAATTCTCGGCCTTGGCGGAATTGTAAATTGGGTTTCATCCCACTTGAGCACGTTTTTATAAAAACAGGATAGGCCGCAAAATATGTTGTTAAGGGAACCCCATGCGAGCTTCTTTTCTTCGATGAGATAAAGAAAATATTTTTGTATTTGTTCGTTTGAAAGAGAGTCCGGTGGTTGATTGTAAAACTTGGCTAACCCTTTTACCGCGAGAAGATAATTCTTTTTGGTGTGCCGGGAAAAACGATGAAGCGTCATGTGGTTAATAAATTGTGTTCTTAGATCATTGCTCATTACAATACCTCCTTGAAAAAATTATAAGAAATGGACTTCCGTCCGTTCAGGAGGTATTGTAATCGATAATTATTTAATCGGGAATGTTTTTAATTGTGGATTATTGGAGAGGGCGAACGCCGCGCCTCATTCCGCGTAGCGGTTCAGTTCTAGCCACTAGTCTGCTGTTTTGGTAAATCAATATTTGCATTTCAATTGTATTAAAATCAAAGCAATTTATGGGGCATTAGCATTTATCTTTTTTATCTT
>PIVU01000593.1 GCA_003354025.1 Nitrospirota bacterium | reverse complement strand
ATGCTGCAAATCAGCATCATGTGCACCCACATGAACAATCCCAGAATCAAGCCGGTGCCGCTCTGGATCAAGTCCAGTCGTGCAGGCAGCCTGCTTTTCTTTTTATTTGATTCAATGGTGTAACTTTCCAATTTAACCTCCTTAAGGTTACTTACTCAACTTTCGGGTTTAAAAATCACTGGCTAACTTTCGTTTTTCTAACAAACCAGCACATCGCAGAGCTGTTTCCATAATTGCATCGAAAAATGCACCTGCTGTTTTCTCGCAATAACCACCAATTTTTTTTAAACGTTCACCGGCAAGAATAATTATTCTGTATAGTGACTCTACAAAAGAAATATCGGATATCTCGTCACAGCAAGCATAAAACAATTCTCCAAAAGTCCTGTTATCTGTCTCTATTCGATGTTGATACGCCAGAAACATATATCGCATAAAAACAATGCTGGTGTGAGCCACTAGGGCATCATAGTCACGGCATTGCATTTCCTTTGCCAGTTTCAGGTGCTGCTTGGCCATTTTGAAAAACACCTCAATGTCCCAGCGTTTGCCGTAAATTCGAACGATATCTTCATTTGACAGTTCAAGGCCCGTGGAGATCAATGCCAGCCAGTCTTTTTTGCGTCTATCCCTTACAAATACAAGCTTGGCAGGTAATCCCCCCTTCAATGTTACAAC
>PIVU01000103.1 GCA_003354025.1 Nitrospirota bacterium | reverse complement strand
GTTCCCTGAATTACTTTATGGTCCCAGCTTCCTGTTGAAAGTGAGGCCCAGGGATAGTTTTCCAGTACTGCTCCCAGTTTGATCTGATACTCTTCCTGCCCCGGGTATGCCGCTTCCATTACCGCTCTCATGGCATTACGGTATTCAATGAAACTGGTTATGTAATCAGTTGCCGTCATATGTCCGCTGTTCGTCTCATTGCCATACTCAAACCATTTAACACCCCATGTCTGATCAAGGTCGGTCCTGTTGAGCGCAAATTTATCACAAACACGTAACTGCGGCCAATTTTCATTGTTGTAGGCAGTATTGCAAATTGCCTCGTAATTAAACTCATCTATCGCGGTCGTACAAGAACCTGTGCAGGGAGCATTAAGATATTTAACAAGGTCTGCGGCAGCTTCTTTTGTTCCTGTAATTTCGGGGACCAGAATTACCGGGACAGATCCGAAGTCATCACAATTCTGTAAAAATTCCGGCAGGCCAAAAGTAATATTTTCAATAATGCCGTCACCATTCTCATCACGTATGCCGGGTCTCAACCCCACAGGCCCCACTGCTAACTTCCAGTCATATATATGTATGCCTCCGGGGAATCTTGAGTACTGAATGCCAATGTCATCTGCATATCCCTGGATGACTGGTATAGTTTGATTATTGCCCACATCCCATATGCCGTCGCCGTTAATGTAATGGGTCAGGTTCCAATTCGTCCGGTAATAACCGATTATATTAGCTCCGAGCACCCCGTAATTAACATCCTTCAGTTTATTATTAACATTAACCGTTATGCTTGCAGCTGATGCAAATGGCGTTATTAATAGTATTGCAGTCAGAATGATTCCGATAACTACTGCAGTGACTTTCATATTGATTGTATCCCCCTTAATTAAAGGCCTTAGTTATTACTCTAATATAAAGTTCTCGGCTGTAACCGCCCCCCCGCTGATTGTTAATGTTCCTCTCAATGTTGTTTTACCGCCATCCGGCAGGTAGCTGCAATTATATCCGCCTTGAAGTGTTACTGATATGTTTCGGTCAATATTGAGGTCTCCGGTAATCTCTTCAGTTTGACTCCGGATAATATCCAGGTCCAGGGCATCGTCATAGGCGTCCTGCATGGATGGATGGTGCTGTGAGGTTCCTTTTATTTTCACAGGCAGCACAAGGGGGCAGTTGTCGACACCGTCTATAAGACCGTCATTGTCTGTGTCAGGAATGGATGGATCTGTCCCGGCCTGATATTCCTGCAGGTTGGTCAGTCCGTCATTGTCATAGTCCAGGGTAGCATCGGAATTATTGTCAGCGTCTAAAAAACCGTACTGAGATTCAAATGAGTAGGGCATGCCGTCATTGTCATCATCATCGCATGCATCACCTACCGTATCGATGTCTGTGTCAGTCTGCATGCTATTTGCATCATAGGGGCAATTATCATCACTGTCTACTAATCCATCAGCGTCAGTATCACGATATGGGTTATTCGTCCAGACAATTATTTTTGAGCTGAATGGTTCAAGTGTTACCGGCCAGGTTACAGGGTTGCCATCGAGACCGATAAATTCATCACACCTGCCGGAAGCTGATGCTGGACATGAAAGGCCCTGGGTAACAGCCGTCTTGTTAATGATGATTTCAGAATCATCTGACGGATCGTTGAGTTCAACTGTGACTTCATACACATTAACATTGTCCAGGTATACAATGTCCTGTCCTTGCTGAAGATAAAAATCCAAACGTCCGTTTGTCAGTGTCTGATCGGCAGTAAAAACATACCTGTAAGTCTGCCATTCAGGCTGGACATCGATAACTTTATTCAGGCCCACACTCTCCCAATAAGGGGGCGCTGCTTTTCTTACCATAAATGTGACTGTTACACCCTCGCCTGGCAGGCCGGAAGAGGCATTGAACTCGACCATGTAGTTGCTGCCAGTTACGACATCGAAGTTATTGCTGCTTAAGTGATTGTCATTCGAAGTGGGGCCGCTTGAAAATTTTAAACATCCTCCGAAAACACTGCACTCAGGCTTAAAGGTCCACGTGGCATCACCATTTGATGACCAGCCTCCCCAGGGAGATATAGACGTATCAAAGGTACTGTTGGTAATGAGATTGATGGAATCAAGGCTGGCGATGTGAAAGGGAATAATGCTAAAAGGATAAAAGAGTGCTGCCCCGGTGTCCATCCCTTTTTGTAACCAGTCACCGAGTGTGTATAGCGTGACATCGTATCCACCGGATGGATCTGGTTTGAAGCGTTCCTGTATTAATTGATCAGAGTAGAGGGCCGAATAAGTGTTAAGTGAAAAATCCGAAAGATAAATATTATCGTAAGTTCCCCTGAGCCTTACCGACTCTGTATCGTTAATGGGGAAAAGTGTGTTGCCTGAAATGCTATTATTTTGCATTACTCCGGAATAGGCATCTTCAGTCAGCGTTATCTGATGGCCGGGGTTTCCGTACAGCGTATTATTTTCAACCGTTATATTCGATGCGTTGTGAAGGTTAATGCCTGAGTAAATAGCATTTACGACTGTGTTATTTACAACATGGATTGAGTTGCTGTAATCATCCAGATAAATTCCCTTGGTCCATTGGCCTGCAGATGGAGGTGTACCGTCCGTATTCCCTATTGTATCGATGACGATATTCCCAATGATGCTGCTGACTTGGGGGGTTCCGGGATTGTTGCCGTTCCATGTGTAGATTCCACCACAATCATTTAAAACAAGGCATGACTGCTCAACAACGTTGTTCTGTACCAGTGTTGCTCTCTTAAATCTAATGCCGATATAACCGGAATTACGGACCGTATTCCCTGTTATAGAGGTATAGCTTGAATTCATCTGGATTGCCGCTAAACTACTTTTGGGCGAACCGACTGTCCCGCTGTTTTCAACCAGGTTCCGGATAATTGAAACACTATTTGACGCGTCTACATCTATCCCCTGGTTTACACTACTATTCACAACACAATCTTCGATAGTGCCGGATGGAGAGTTGTCGACCCCGATGCCATTTCTTCCTGAGTTGTAGATATCGACATTGCTGACAAGAAAACCGGAGGATTCGGAGAAGTTTATCCCGTCCAGCGCAGCATGATCAATTCTCAAATTATCCAGTACAACATTAATTCTCTCTGATACGAAAACACCGTTTTCATAAGTGGATGCCTCCATAACATGATCTGAAGGGTCGTAGCTGTATAAAGGATCGGGGTTGTCGGGAAGCCAGACATATAGTTTACTTTCTATTTCATCATAAAACCATTCGCCGGCATTATCAAGCATCCAGAGTTTGTTGTCCAGGTAGTATCCCTCATCCTTATTTATTGCGCAAAACGTGTCATCTTTATCTTCTATCGGCTGCCATGTGTGGTTTTCATTTATCCATGTCAGCTTGCTATTGTCGTAGTCAAAAGTGTCTGCTGTCCGGTCCTCAATTGACCAGCTCGTTGTACGGATATGGATGCCCGCACCTGTTACATCCAATCCCGAAGGCAGTTCATAATCTATAAGAAAATATGCATCGCTTGTTTCATTTCTATCAAGCAAGCAAATTTCACTTGTAATTGTCGGTATGGAATGCTCATCAATAGTGAGATAACCGCTGTCCGGGTATTGAGCAAGATTAATATATGCTCCGTCTACAAATAACTGTTTTGGCACGGCAGGTTCGGGGTCAGTTGATTTTACAATTGCATCATCGATAGTCACTATGTTCCGTCCCGCAGAAACATAGAATAGTATTCTTGCATTAATCAGGTCTTTATGGGCGGTGAAAGTATAGCTATATTCAGGTCCGGTAGATCCTGTCATGAATATTTCATTAAGCACTCTGTCATCACTCTGGTAAGGGGGACTCATTACCAGCACTTGCACCTGAAGGTCTTCAACGGCATCGAGTCTGAAATTAACCGAATAGTTTCTGCCGGATATTAGATCAAATGTATTACTGTTGGCATGATTATCGGTCCCGCTTTGACTGGTTGTATATTCGAGACATCCGCCGGCACTCCCTCCGATCCCCATGCTGCAGTCAGTCAGGTAATTGAGAACAGCATCATCGCCCGGAGTTGCCGAATTGTCATAAACAGACCAATAAGATTTATCAGTATTGAAATTGCTGTTTTGAATAAGGTTTGCAGCGGCTTTATACAGACTTACATCCTGAACGTAAATATTCCCGGAATATGGCGTCCAGTTCGAGCTTATGAGAGCAGCTCCATTAATTACAGGCTTATTTGATGAATCACAATCAGTTCCGTATCTGGTAAATTCAACGGGGTTAGCATATGCTCCAGAGCTTGGCACATTTAACTGTTCCCTCCAGGTCTCTCCGCATTTAAACATGACGCGGTCTCCGGGCTGGAAATAACTATCATTTACTTTCTGAATAGTTTGCCAAGCCTGACCGGTAGATGTGCCGGTATTATTGTTATTACCACCTGTTGCATCTATATAATAATCCAGAGCAAATGCATTAGTTGTAGTAATTAGAATAAAGAGTGCAGTGATCAGCCTATTCATAAAATTCCCTTCCATATCATTTATAGTCTATGGTTGCAACCGTCCCGTTAATGATCCATGATAAACATCGTAAAAAGGACCTCGAAAAGATCCTCCATGTGACTGTAAAAGAAGTATGTTTGTTGAAACTGATAAGAGAATGACTGTTTGTCCCTATGTATTAATATAAGGGCATATTAGTGTGCTGTCAAGGCAAGAATGGGTAGGCTGAGAGTTGCCTGGTGGTGCATTAATGCAGATAGTTTGACAAGGATGATATTTGATAGAATGTTCTTCGAGGATTGCAATAGTTATGTTGTATTAACAGAGCTTCTTGATTTCGATGAGAACATTATCAATAGAAGGTAGATTCCCACACTGCTTATTATTTGTGTAGATGGTATTACCGTTAACGGTAACTTCGAATATTTTGTCATGACCTTCAATGAAGGTTGACGGGATTGTGAATGTGTCTTTAATTGCAGTCGCCAGACCGGCGGCTTTATCTTTATAACCTCATTCTACACAGTATGTAATTTCAATGTTAATCGGCTTGGTCATGTATTACTCCTCTCCTGTTTCAGGGTTAATCGGCTTGGTCATGTATTACTCCTCTCCTGTTTCAGGGGGCGTCGGATTAGGTCATTTTCCCTGACACCTTTAATTACCGGAATGGAGACGCTCTCTTCATTCCGGCCTGACTCGGCGTGGTTCCCCTTGATATCTTGCATTTCATTCACTGTAAATGATTTATTCTCAAGTCCGGGTGTTAGGAACTCAATATTATCGCCGACTCGAAGATTGTTTCTTAATGCAATCACGGCATTTCCGTTATTAAGTGATTGAACTACACCCACAAGCTCGTGGGTCATGGTGTAGGATTTATTATCATCGTGATTATAACCTTCATCTGGCTGCTTGCCGAAGAACATGCCCGTTGTAAATCCTCTATTTGAAGACATTGCGATCTCCTGCATCCATTGTTCCTTTACTTTGAAGGGCCTTTCTTTTAGACTGTCAACAGCTTCTCTGTATGTCTTGATCACACCTGCAACATAGTTGATTCCCTTCATGCGCCCCTCAATCTTGAAACTGCTTACTCCTGCGTCTGCAAGTTTATCAAGGTGCTCGATCATGCAGAGGTCTCGTGAACTCATTACGTATGTTCCCCTGTCGTTTTCATACACCGGATAATAAGTCCCGGGTCTGCTGTTTTCCATTAACGTAAAGTCCCATCTGCAAGTATTAGTACATTCTCCCCTGTTTCCCGATCGGTTGTTAATAAAACTGCTCATATAACATCTTCCTGCATATGATATGCACATTGAGCCGTGGACAAAGCATTCAAGTTCAAGTGATACATTGTCACGGATCTCTTTGATCTCGTCAATTGATAGTTCCCGTGACAGTACCAGTCTTTTTGCTCCCATTTTTTCCCAGAACTGTGCAGATCTGAAGTTTGTAATGTTTGCCTGTGTACTGACGTGTATCGATATGCCGGGAATTGTTTCCGCAGCTAATTCAAAGATGCCCGGGTCGGAAACGATAATCGCATCGGGTTTTATATCTTTTAGCAGAGTAAGGTGGTCTTTTATTGCAGGGACGTCTCTGTTATGGGGGAATATATTGGCTGTTATGTACAGCTTCTTATTCTTATCGCGGACAAATTGTACAGCCTTTTGCAGTGTCTCTTCAGTAAAGTTGTCGGCTTTTGCCCGGAGGCTGAATCCGGACAGCCCCATATAAACGGCATCAGCGCCGTAGTGCAGGGCGGTCTTTAATTTTTCAAAATTGCCGGCAGGGGCGAGTAGTTCTGGTAACTTCATAACATATTATTCTAACATGACAGGCTTATTAGTTTGAAATCGAGGGATCTGCGGACGTCTGCTAATGAATCATTCCCGATTCAGTAAGTGATTCCTGCAGAGCTTCCACTGCCTGCGGGTCGAACTGTGTCCCTGAATGTGCTTTTATTTCTTGTAACGCTGCATTATAATCCAGCTTCTTACGATATGAGTTATCACTGGTCAGCACATCAAATGTATCAGCTACAAACAGAACTCGCGCTCCCATAGGAATATTGTTACCCTTTTCAGCCATTGGATATCCCTTGCCGTCATATCTTTCGTGATGGTAGAGAATAATGTCTGATGAATCGCTCCAGATAGAAATAGATTTGATCATGTCATATCCCAGCTTTGGGTGCTGTATGGTTTTTTCTTTTTTTGACAGGTCTCTGGTGTCGATTTTAAGCAGGCCGATATCGTGAAGCAGACATGCGCGATACAGGTTCCTCAGTTCAATGTCAGAGAAATCCATCTGCTTCCCTATCAGGTTTGCATAATTGGCAACTCTGCGTGCATGTCCCTTTTTATTCTGTACATAGTCCTGTGCACTGACCAGTATTTCTGTTATGTGTATAAAATCACTGTGCTGCTTTTCACTGGATCTGTTCTGGGAAATGGAAATGCTGGCCTGATCAGCCAGACTGTTCAACAATGCTTCATCATGGGAGGTGAACTCACCCTTCCTCTTGTTCCTCAGCTCAATGGCTCCGATTATCTGGTTGGAGTGAATCAGGGGAACGCAGAGAATGGACCTGGTTTTCATACCTGCGTCATTGTCATATTCAGGGTCATGCCTTGGATCTTTTGCAGCATCATTCAGGAGGACCGGCTTACCGGTTGCGGCTACTTCTCCTGATATGCCCTGTCCTGATTTTATGGTTCTGTTTTTTATTGTATCTGAAGTTATGCCGGCAGTGACCTTTATCTGAAGATCGCCGTTTTCATTAAATAGAAGAAGAGTGCCTGATTCAGTGTCTGTGAGAGTCATGGCGGATTCCATTATTTTTTTTAGAAGGATGTCCGGAAACAGGGTTTCTCTGAACTGCTTGGTGATATCGGAAAGACTGTTCAGTTTCATGTTCAGGTCCTGGGCGGATGCGATTGATGAGTTGGTGGCTCTTGTTGTCAGTATAAGTCCCAACACTGATACGGCAACTGCGAGAATGAGAAGTATCCCAATATCAATTGGTACTTTGGAAATATCACCTTCCGTTACATAGGGATAAACATATCTGATGGAAAAGTAAACGAGCAGGGCAAGAGGTATGATTGAGGATACGAAATGAGATATCTTGACCGAACGGCGGATTTCATTAAAAAAATTTGTTCCCTCAATACGTTGCATGATAAATTAACGTTCTCTTTCAGGATATCCTGTATTCTTTCTACTAATTATAGCACCTAAAATCTTATCGGAAAGTCACGTGAAAAACCTTAGGGGATTGGTTGGAAAATGCTTAATATCTGGCTGGTTATGCTTGTTAGACGCAGATTTAGCAAACTTTTTCTGAAATTATACTGTGGATAGTTATAAAATAATGTATCTGGTAAAGGAATAATTTAACTTCCGGAACGACTAAAGGATTGATCAATGGATATTGTCAAAATCAGCAGAGCAAGAAAATATGATGAAACATACTCGATTGATAACTCTGAGGAATTAACTCCAGTTGCCGGCATAAGGTCAAGTATGGTTAGGGAGAGTCCTGACCTTTTCCTGGACTATAATAAATGGGACCTGGCATACAGAGTGACAATTTCTCCACAGGGACGCCGCAAGTATGAAGAGTCTCGTATAAGAAACCGGCTATCCAGGTAATTCCCTCTTTTCCTTTCTGACTGCTTCACTTGTCAAGCACTTTAATTGAGCATGCCGCCAAAGTCAAATGTTGTGGAAAACGATAGAGCGACTGCACCGAAGCTGTGAGCATCCTCCTGACCCTTATACTCCTTTGAACGAAGTACCTGTGTCCATGTAAACTGGACATTTCGGTAATTAATTGCAAGTCCTGCCGAAAGATCTGCAACAGCTGCTTTTTTATCAATGCTGTGACTGTCTGTAAATGTGTTGCCGTCCAGGAAGATGTCACGAATTATAAAGCGGCCGTTTACTCCGGCAAATCCGAACATGCTGAATTTGCTATGCGTTGAAAGCCGTGTGCTTCCGGCAGGTCTGATGAGTGATATTCCAAAGTCCCGTGGAATGTTCCATCCAACTCTAAGCTCACCTCCGCTATTCAAATATGTGTATACGTTGCCCAGCGCTCCGCCGGCATGAGTAATAATTCTATAGTTAAAGCGGCTGCTGCTGTCAGGATGAAAAAGCCATTTTCTTTCGAATACAGCAGCTAGTCCAGGCTCATTTTTCAGCTGGTTGTCCCACCCGTCGGGACGCTGCAATTCACGCATCTTATGAACGAATATCTGTGTTTCTTCTGCAAATGACTCGGGACCTACTATCCCCATCTGGAGTTCAACGGTATCCATATAATCGAGCAGGTCTTCAGAAGAGTATTTCCTGTGGTAAGACGTAGAGACGTAGGTCCAGCCGGCGTAGGGCCTTTCGTTTTCTATAATATCGGTGCGTGAAATATCCTGAGGAGTGAATATGTTCTGTCCGATAGAAAATTCAACTTTATGAGTGTATTCAGGGCCTGACTTGCCTATAAAGGGTATTTGGTGAATATATTCCAGGACCTTTTGGGGAAGTTTCCCCTGATCAGCATGGGGTGACAGGTCCTGTGATATCAATGAGTACTTTACTCCATTTGTGTAGTTACTGTCTGTTCCCGTGAAAAGATCGTTTTCAAAGTAGACTGTATGTGTCCATGGATTATGGTCTGCCAGTGCTTCAACAGGCAGATAGAAGACAGAGAATAATAATAATGCCAGAGATATTGGGTGTCTAAACAGTGCCATCTGGTGCCATGGCTTATCTAAAGTTCACAATGCCTCGAATGATCATTTGTCGGCACACTGTACGCATACGGTAGTTTCCGGTATTAGCATTATTCTGCCGACAGGAATAGGCTCTTCACATATGGCACAAATCCCGAAATCAGGATCATCCAGCTTTGACAGGGCCCTCTCGAGTTTCACAAGCTTTACTTTTGCGGTATTAAGGTTAGCTTCATTGATGCTTTTGGCATTAATCGCATCCATCCTGGTCAATCTGCCGATGGCATCGTCAGGAGCAACCGGCTTTGAGCCCTCTTCGAGAGACTTAATATTCACAAGTAAATTGTCTTTTTCAGCGACAATGATTTTTAACAGCTTTTCTTTGTCTTCTTTTGTCATTAGTGCAGAAGAACCGGTTACTCACTTTCCTCTTTGGTCCAGTTTTGAAGGACGTCTATGATCTTTTTTGCCTGGTCTTTACTCGAAATGTTGAATTTTGATTTTTGCATATAGTTTCCGCTGCGTTTCTGATAGCGGCGTATGGAGTAGCAGTCAGGGCCGTATTTTTCATTTTTTGCATCCCACTGCTGATATTTGAACATTATTGTTGCCCATGCGCCTTTTGTAAGGATAACCTTATCAATTTCCTTTACCTTAACAACATTGTTTTCTTCAAATTTAATTGTAATTTCATTTACATCAGATGCCATCAATTTCTCCCTTGATTATAAGCGGTTGATAATGAATTGCTTTTCATGGTTTACATTATATGCCAAAGTGGCTTGAAAATGCACTAAGAAATCCGGCAGGAACTTCATTTCTATGTTGTTCCGGTTATGCTAATTAGAAAATAGCCGATCGATATATTCCTGAATTAGATTAGAATAATTCGCATATATTATCCAGGCTGCTCCAAACATAACAAGAATCTTTATCAGCTTTACTATATTAATGGAGAATTTTTTAGGCTCCTGTATTTTTTTTAGTAATGCTGCCTGTTCTTCAGGCGTTTTTTGCAGGCGACCGCACTGGGAGCATCGCATTGCTCCTTTGAGAACTGTTTGTCCGCAGGATGTACAAGAACTGTAATTGGTCATTTTATATTTGCACTCCCTCTAGTTAATATCTTCAGGGAATTGTAATCCCGATTTGATGATTAGGCAAGAGGGATTGCTGATTTTAAAAGGGACAGGAGGTGTAAGACATTGAATCTAAGGGATAGTTTGTTGAATATATATTCTTAGCGGTTACAGAGTCCGGGGCCAGGCCTATTCATCAGTAAGATTAATAGCCAGAAATAAAATGTAGCTTAATGAAAAAACAGCAAGTAATACCAGAGATGTCATTAGTTTAGAAATTATTGGAATCATGTATTAAGTCCCCTTGAAAATGTTTATTGTCTTGAACGATATATATTGCAAGATTTATGCCAAAATGGCATATTTTGTTTGTGTGATAATTAAGTAGATAAATTGGTAAGTTACGTTGTTTGAGGTTGTAATTGTTATTTATTGCCAGCAGTGTTAAGTGTGACAGAGGACACTATTTTGTGCCATCTTGCTTTGTAGTATGGTCAACGGACCTGGATTTGCTGTATAACTCCATTGATTAAGCTGTGATGTTAATCAGTTATATATGCAGCAAATTACATAAATATTTAGTCAGGTACTTTGCTGCGACGGAAGATATCATTTTTAATCCACATCCAGAACATGCTCCTGGCCCCCTTTGCAACTGCACTGACATCATTGATACTTCTGAGAGAGAGTAATTTCCTGAAGATGTATCCCGGTCTTGTATAAAACTTCTTAAATGCCATTTGCCTGAGGGTAGCGATTTCTTCTCTTGTCATTGTATAAGGCGTAAATGCGGCCCCCTGATAAGTATAGTCATTAAGGTCTGTTGAAATTGTGCCGTACAGTTTGATGTTGTCATAAAGCTCGGTACCAGGGAACGGGGTAAGAGCATGGAAATTGGCGATGTCAGGATTTAATTCACATGCAAACTCGATTGTTTTAAGGCCATCTTCAAAGGTTTCACCGGGAAGACCGAAAAGAAAAGGTGTATATACGGTAAGCCCGACTTCCTGAGCAGTTTTTACTGCTTTTATTGTCTGCTCAAGTTTTATGCCCTTTTTTATGGTGTTGAGGTTTTTCTGAACACCGCTTTCTGCCCCGAATAATATTGCCCAGCATCCGGCGTCTTTAAATGCTTTTAGCAGCGGCTTGTCTACATGGTGAACACAGGTTGAAGTAAACCATGTGAAGTCCATCCCCCGCTTTTTTATTTCCGTTGCAATCTTCATGGCCCTGTCATAATCTGCTGCAAGGTTATCGTCGATGAATTTAATCTCCTTATATCCCTGGGCAAGACAATGCTCTATTTCTTTCATTACATTTTCAACGCTTCTGAAGCGTATTCCATGTTTTCT
>PIVU01000102.1 GCA_003354025.1 Nitrospirota bacterium | reverse complement strand
AGGGGATACAGCAGTGTCCGGAATAATAAAGGCATATTTTTCCAGTACATACCCTTTGGGAGGAATTCTGTAATCGAATAGCACTCTGTCAGCAATGGCAGGATTTATGACCGGCTCTCCCTTTGCATTCCCCAGTTGAGTGAAATATATCACAGCGTTACTGTCAATATCTCCCTGTTCATTCAAACCGCCTGATCGGAGCAGCAGTTTGCCCTTCGCATCTGTAACTTTGATATCAAGCCACATTTGCCGTACCTCTGTTATGCCCGTGGGCAGGTAATGGCCGGCTCCGGTGTTTAAAACCTTCACCTGTAAATGGGACAGTAAATTCTTCTTGTATTGACCGGTTTTTACAAGCTCGAGGTCTGCAGCATTTTGAAGACGTTCAATAGCCATCTTTGAGTGTTTTTCGCTGCCCAGCAGTTTTGTAACAACAGCATTGCCTCCAACAAAATAGTGAGTCCAGATATGTTTTCTCTCCGGCCCGTCATCACATGCTGCTCCGGGGTTGTCCGGCCTTGAAGTCTTTCCTGTTGACGGAATGCCCGGTCTCTGTCTCATGTGACAGTCCTGGCAGTTAACAGTTGTTAATGGATCACCTGTATTGTACGGGCTGTTTTCCCATTCACTGTATGTCTGCTCGATGGGCAGCTTGTTTGCAGCGTGGGATACATTATGGCAGAGTCCGCAAAACTCTGACTTTGTATGGAGCTCCGAATATTTTGTAGGATGATAAGGCGAGTCAGCATCCCTGCGCGGCCCCAGCATAGTGGATGGATCATCCTCACCGCCGCCGGGTTCTACTTCATACCCTGCATCTCCAAGATGCTTTACTTCACTGATATTATGGCACCAGTTACAGAATATCCCCTGCGCCGGTAGTTCGGCAAGCTTGTCGTAATCGTCAGCAGGGGATGATATCGAGTATGAGCGGAAACCAAGAGGGGTATGGCACTTTACACATGCCTTCATCTCTATGATTTCACCGCTTGTTGTGACATCTTTGAAGAAGAGTTTTGTGGCCGCTCTCCATACCGGGTCGGTAAAGGCTTTGCTGTGCATAGAGCCGTTCCACTGTTCAAATATTTCTGAATGACAACCTTCACACACTTCGGGTTCGATAAACTGGTCTACCCTTACCTTCTTGAAATCAAATACTTCGTGTTTCTCTGTCTCATTGATTTGCCTGAGACTATGTTTGGTGACCTCATCAGGTTTCTCCTGACTTTTTGCTGTTTCTCTTTCTGCAAGATACAGGGCGATTTCTTTTGCTTCAGCCCTGGAGATTTTGCCCCTTGAATACCGGGCCATTCGGGCTGTTGTCTTTTTCCATGCATCAAGGCTTTTGTTTTCTACCAGTGCCCGTTCTATTGTGTGACACTGGCGGCACTTGCCCATGAATAGTTTTTTGCCCTTAAGCTCATCAGCAAAAGAATAGGATACTAATGGAATTAATATAAATATGAGTAATATTAACGGTCTAATCATGATCTCCCCTATTAATTAATATTGTTAAGATTAACAATCAGGCCCTGAGCTTTACCATGATATATATCATTACACACAGGCGTATTACGGCGATATAATACAGTATTATATAAATATACTTGTAAAAACAATATATTTAATAACAATATAGTATATCCCTGGCAGCACGAGGAGTGGTGGAAAGTGAAGAAAACCCTGTTCAGACTGTTAATGTTTTTTTTAATCCTCTGTCCTTTTAATACACTCCATGCCGACCACGTGCTCACACTTGGAGTTCATCCTTACCTTCAGGCATCGGAGATTCTTGAGAAATTTTCCCCTTTGGCTGATTATTTGGGCCGGCAATTCGGACATACAATAGACATCAGAATTTCAAAGGACTATAAAGAGCATATAAACCGAATAGGCCGTAATGATGTTGACATTGCCTATATGGGCCCTGCTTCCTATGTAAGTCTGGTAGACCGTTACGGGAAGAAACCAATTCTTGCAAGACTGGAAGTAAAAGGCTTTCCTACATTTCAGGGAATGATTGTAGCCGCAAAGAATAGTCCTGTTAAAACCCTGGAGGACCTGGCAGGGAAGCGTATGGCATTTGGAGATCCTAACTCAACAATGAGTCACCTCGTTCCACGCTATGTACTTCGGCAGTCAGGAGTTGATATTACCAGACTTTCAAAACATGCATTTATTAACAATCACCATAATGTTGCGCTCGGCGTTCTTATGGGTGATTATGATGCGGGTGCGGTTAAAGAAGAGACTTACTACCATTATAAGGACCGTGGACTCAGAGTACTCGCATCTACCCCCCGGATATCGGAGCATCTATTTGTTACAAGTACCTCTCTGAACAATGAGACAGTATCACAGCTAAGAGAGATTCTTGTCGGGCTTAAGGAAACAGGGGAAGGCAGGAAGATTTTAAGCTCCATAAAGGGAAGTGTCACCGGGATGGTTCCTGCAGTTGATGGTGACTATGAAAATCTCCGGGTGATTCTAAAAACCCTTGCACAGGAAGGTATTACTCCTTGACAGTTCTGAAACCAATCCAGGAATTCAAAATCCTTTACATCATTATGGGGATACTTATTGTCTCGCTTGGGTTTGCCGTTACATTATCGGTTTTAAAGCAGCGTGATGTGATAATCCAGGCCGGGCACGAGCATTCAGAGGAAACGTTAAAACTGATCGGCATGTTTATTCAGGACTCTGTTGTTAAAAATGATTATGCCTCTGTTGAACAGTTTATACTGCAGTGGGGCATGCAGCATGATGATATTACAGAGTTGAAAGCTGTATCAAAGAACGGATTTGTGCTGGCTCATTACGTGAGCAAAGAAACTGCCAGGTTTCCCTATCACATATCACATGAAGTGGAAATGTTTAATAAGGCCTATATAAAACTTGAGATGACGCATGATCTGGCATCGGTAAAAGACTTAATAGCGAGAACGATTATCCGCAACATATCGGCCCTCATTATTTTTGCATTGGCCGTCGGAATAATCCTGTGGTATACACTTCGGCGAGTGGCCCTCGTCCCCATGGGCAATATGATAGAGAGAATTAACAGGCTAAATGAAACTCTTGAAGAGCGTGTTGACGCGAGGACTAAAGAATTAAACCAGAAAAATATAGAGCTGGAGAATGAGGTCTCGGTACGAATCCGCATGGAAAATGCAGCAAGGGAATCGGAAGAAAAATATCGTCACTTATATGACAATGCCCCTGATATGTATCATACGCTTGATAAGAACGGGATTGTTCTTGAATGTAATGAAACTGAATGCAGGATGCTGGGCTATGAGAAAAGGGAAATAGTCGGCAGGCCTATTACAGAGTTTATGACCAAAAAATCGAGACACCTCCTGAAAAACCAGGTTGAAAAGATCCGTGCTAATAAAATAGAAAGCCTGGAAAATCTTGAAAGAGAGTTTGTTCGTAAGGACGGCTCTGTGCTGCCCGTGAGTCTGAATCTTTTTGCAGAGTATGATGCAGGCGGAGAGCTTTTGAAATTAAACGTGATCTTAAGGGATATTACTCTCCAGAAAATGATGGAGGAAGAACTGATTAAAATGGAAAAGCTGGAGTCCCTCGGGATACTGGCCGGCGGGATTGCCCACGATTTTAATAATCTGCTGACCTCCATCGTGGGTAATGTTGCAATTGCGAAGATGCGCTCAGACCCGGAAGGAAAGGCATATGGGCGGCTGATTGAGATTAACAAGGCCGTACTCAGGGCAAAGGACCTTACCCAGCAGCTGCTTACTTTTGCAAAAGGAGGCGCTCCAGTCAAACAGGTGGCGAATCTGCGGGAGCTGATAGAAGACTCAATATGTTTTGCCACAAGGGGGTCCAATGTGGCCTGTGACCTGCACATTGATGATGACCTCTGGTTTGTTGAAGTTGATATAGGGCAGATTCATCAGGTGCTGAACAATCTGGTGATAAATGCGCAGCAGGCAATGCCGGAAGGCGGCACAATCAATGTCAGCGCCGAAAATATTATAACTGAGAGGGATGAGGTGTATCCGCTTGAAGCCGGCAAGTATATCCGGATTTCAGTGACAGATTATGGAACGGGTATTTCTCAGCAGCATCTTGAAAAGATTTTCGATCCTTTTTTTACGACCAAGGAGAGGGGCAGCGGGCTTGGACTGGCTACGGCCTTTTCAATAGTAAAAAGGCACGACGGGCATTTGACAGTAAAATCTAAAACGAATATTGGTACAACATTTATAGTATATCTGCCCGCAACATTCAAGAGGGGCGCTGTCGTTCCTGTTCCGGAGGAAAAAAAACTTGAGGGCAAGGGGAAAATTCTATTAATGGACGATGAAATTTTTGTCCGGGATGCGGTGGGCGAAATGCTGACATCCATGGGATATTCAGTTAAATATGCTAATGACGGGATTGCTGCAATTGATCTGTTTATGAATGAAGCAAAAAACGGCGATTCCTTTGATGCCGTTATTATGGACTTAACCATTCAGGGTGGTATGGGAGGAAAGGAAGCAGTAACTAAACTTCTCGAGTTTGACCCGACAGCCAGAGTTATCGTAGCAAGCGGTTATTCCAATGATGGTGTTATGTCCTCTTACAAATCATATGGATTTAAGGGAGTGCTTTTAAAACCTTTTGACATTCACACGCTGAATAATGTTTTGCGGATGGTTTTAGCCGATAAATAGTAAAGAGGAAGTATGGTAGCGATGGCTGGATTTGAACCAGCGACAACACGGATATGAGCCGTGTGCTCTGACCAACTGAGCTACATCGCCGATACCAAGACAGTCTAAAAATTAACAGAATAGGGCACTTAAAGTCAACCGGACCGGGGCCTCCGGTTTAAAACTCAGAGGTATAGAGGCCCTGATAACGTAATGATATTTATGTGAATTCTCTTTTATTTATTGTGGTCCATATACCTCCTGGACTCTCCGGTTAACTCATATGATCTGCTGTTAAATTCATTCTTTCAGGCAGTTTGTATATAATACTTACTATGGAAAATATGAATAAGAAACTGATTCTTTATGACATTGACGGAACGCTTGTGGACACCGGCGGTGCGGGCACGAGGTCCATGAACTATGCTTTTCACCGGCTATTCGGGATTGAGGACGCCTTCAGGGCCATACCGATGGCAGGTAAGACTGATTTCCAGATTATGCGGGAAGGGCTGAAAGCCCATGGACTTCCATACATGGATGGCAACGTAGAGAAAATGATGAACGGTTATATTGAATTTCTGGAGAAAGAAATTGATAACCCCCACAAACACTTAATGCCCGGAATCATGGAGTCGCTGCAGCTGCTGAAGGAGATGGAAATGTCGTTAGGTCTTCTTACGGGCAATCTGGAGAAGGGAGCATCCATAAAACTTGGCGCATTTGGCATAAAAAACTATTTTCTTGACGGTGCCTATGGAAGTGATGATGAAGACCGGGACAAGCTCCTGCCTGTTGCGATTAAGAAGTTTGCTGCAAAGGGCCATGAGTACAATGCAAAAGACTGTGTAGTCATCGGTGATACGCCGCGGGACGTACAGTGCGCAAAGGTGCATGGTGCAAACTGTATTGCTGTGGCGACAGGCCCTTATTCAAAAACGGAATTGTTAAATACAGATGCGGATATTGTCCTTGATTCCATGGAAGACAGTGAACAGTATATGAGGTTTCTCGGCGGTAAATAGCAAATGGCCGGTAGCCCCGGAGTATTAATTCAGTGCTGTATTATATGTAGACAATTTATAATCTAATTGATATAATTACCTCCCAGATAAAATACAAGGCAGAACTCCCCGTTGCAGTAGTTTCTCATTATGGATAAAGGTTTGCTCTGGATTACTAAATTGTATAGAGACATATGAAACCATTAGGAAGACAACTAATAGCAGAATTCATTTACTGCTCCCCAAAAATCCTGAACGACAGGAAAGCGATGGAGCAGGCTGTTAAGCAGGGGATCAAAGAAAGCGGTCTTTCCCTCGTTAATATAACCGGGAAGAAGTTTGATCCCGTAGGTGTAACGTTAATAGCTATTATCAGTGAATCGCATATTGCTATACATACTTACCCTGAAGCCCGTCACGCGTCTATTGATATATTTACCTGCGGCAATGGATCTGCAGCGGTCAATAAGCTTCTGAAATTTCTAAAAAGCAAGTTCAAGCCGAAGACAGTCAGGGTGATGGAAGTACACAGAGGGAACCCGATTGAGGTGAAGCAAAAAGAATGGATAACTTCTTTTTCAGGAGCGGGGTTTGAAGTTAAATACCACATTAATAAACTTCTGTTAAGCAAAAGGACAAAATATCAGCAGTTGGATATTATCGATAATTCAAGCTTCGGCAGGATGATGTTTCTGGATAAAGATTTGCAAATCGCCGAAAGTGATATTAAGGCTTATGACGTAGCCATGGTATTACCGATTATCGATAGGAAAAATAAATTTAAAAAAGTCGCGATCCTTGGCGGCGGTGACGGCGGTGTTTTGAGAGAAGTGCTGAAGTATAAGCCTGAAGCTGCCTACATGGTTGAAATTGATGAAGAAGTGATAAAGGCAGCGAAAAAATATATGCCCGGTGTATGTAAAAAGGCATTTCAGAGCAGGAAGGCGCACATTATTATTGATGATGCAAACAAATTCCTTGATGAGAAGCATGGCTTTGACGCTGTTATTTATGACCTTACCATGCACCCTGAAGCGATTACCCATGTTGACCGCAGGGTATTTCTGAATCAGATTTTTTCAAAAATAAAGAACAATCTCAATAAAAAAGGAATGGTCAGCATGCAGTGCTGTGCTGAGTTTGATACTGAAACACATAAAATGCTGAAAAAAATGCTGCCAAAGTACTTTAAGAATATTGTTTTTAAAACAACCTTTATCCCGTCCTTTTGTGAGAACTGGATCTTTGCATCCGCTGAAGTTAAATCACGCGGATAATTGCCCGATTGATTTTTATAGCATTTATTGTATAACCTAGTAACCTCGTCCGGGGTGTAGCGCAGTTTGGTAGCGCGCCTGCTTTGGGAGCAGGATGTCGGGGGTTCAAATCCCTCCACCCCGACCAACTTTTCATGTCTTCAACGTAACCCCCTGTTAATTAAAGAAATTCCCCTGAATATTGTACTCTACTCCTTAATGTTTAGCTAGCTATGCCATTTCTCAATATCTACTATTTGTTTTCGGACTAAAGAAATCGCCGGAAATGTGCGATAAATATAAGTGCAGACACAATTATTGTGAAATGATGAGGGGACTTGATGATAATTAGAGGGCAGGCAGCAACAAGTTTTAGGCTTGAAGCAACAGGAGGATCAATGGAAATACATATTCTCTTCGGAAGATTCCTTGTGCGGAATAACAGAATATCCGAAGATGAGTTATTCGAAGCAACAAGAGTACAGTCCGAACTTAACCATTCGTATGCATTGTCAGCTCTTGAAGGTGATTTTATTTCAGTAGATGATTTAAAAAAAGGACTGAATCTCCAGAGAGAAAAAGCTATAACATTTAGGGATGCCCTCATTGAACTCAAGATTGTAGAAAGCGAAGTAATACAAAAAATCGACAGTGCAATGAAGGAAAAGCGCATAAAGCTCGGAGAACTGCTTGTAAAACGAAATATTATGACAAGGGAAGAGCTGGATAATTCACTAAACGAATTTAAAGAAAAGGGGACGATGGAATTTGTATAAAATAAATTATAGAAAAATAGTAGTATTATTTATTTTTACGGCTCTATTTTTTACGACAAATCTTGGTTATTCAGCAGACAACGGAAACATAGATGTTGTTCTTGTAATGGACAGTTCCGGCAGTATGAGGAACACCGATCCGCAGTCACTCCGTATTCCCGCTGCCAAATTGTTTATGTCGCTGTTAAAAGACGGTGACCGGGCCAGTGTAATCAGCTTTAGCGGTGAAGGCAATACATTAATTGATTTGACGCCCGTTGACAGCAGTGAGAATGAAAAGAAACTGTTTGAAGCTGCTGAAGCAATAACATCCAGGGGAAGTTATACGAATCTGTACGGGGCCCTCACCAAAGGCATGGAAGTACTGGCTGAAGACCACAGCGAAGGCCGGACGCAGATCATTATACTCATGTCGGACGGCATGATGGATGTAGGTGATCCGGTGGAAGACAGCAGGCTCGTTGAAAGGATAAGAAGCGAGTTGTCCGTTACTCTGGAAGAAAGTGGAATAAAGGTTTATACCATAGCCTTTACAGAGAACGCTGACAGAGTTCTTCTTGAAAGAATATCCAAACGTACAGGGGGCTTTTATAATCTGACTCTTACGGACCATGATTTTCACGTAGTCTTTACTTCCATATTTGAGAGCCTCAAATCACCGGAGATGCTTCCAATGAGCAAAAACGGATTTAAGGTGGACAACTCAGTTGAAGAGGTGACTATTGTAGCGACCAAAGGATCGATGGCTACCAAAATAATGTTGAATTCTCCGGACCGTCAAAGTTATACCAGTGATACTAAGGCAGAGCGTGTAGAATGGTTCCCTTCAAATAAGTTTGACATGATAACGGTCAGGAATCCGGCCCAGGGCAGATGGGAGATTCTCTTCAGCACAGGGGAAAACAATAAAGCATATATCATTACAGATCTCAAGCTTAAAACAAATTTTGATAAATTGTATTCCACCTACGGCGAGCCTCGCGATGTTCAGGTCTGGCTCGAAAAAGAAGGAAAAATACTAAATGAAGTCGATGTCCTGGATAAAATAGAGCTTATCATGGAATTGACAGATCCTGCAGGCAGGACAACAAAACTGAAGCCTTTCAATAAGGGAGACGGAACATATGTAAGAAGCATCGCTCCTTTTTCTCCGGGCAACTATAAGCTGAAAGTAATTGCCAGGGGGATGACTTTTGAACGGGTGAAAGATTTTGTCTTTAATGTAGCGGACATTCAGGAGTCAAAAGAGGATGTGAAGCATGAAAGAGTAAAGAAAAAGAAGCAGGAAGAGCTATTGAAGAAGGAGCAGGAGGCCCTGGCAGCGAAAGAGCAGGAAGCATTAACAGCCGAACCGCAGGAAGAGATAGATGAAGAGATATTATGGGTAAAAATAGCTATATACTTTGTGGCGATAAATCTAATCCTGGGTCTTGGCATACTGGTTTTCTTCAAGATAAGGAAATCAAGAAAATTCAAGCCTCTAAAGCTTAAGAATAAAGATGACACTGAGGAACAGGAAACTGAAAAAGTTCAGGATGAAAAAGAAGTGCCCGCAGTAGCTGAGCAGAAACCGGAGGAAGAAGCTCCGCCTGTAGAAGCTGCCGAACCTGCTAAGCAGGAGCAAGTTGAAGAAACTACTGCTGAGGCAGCACCAGAGGAAGCAGTGTCAGCACAGCCGTCTGAAGAGCAGACCAGTGAAAAGGAACCTGAAGTGCAGACGCCTGAAGAGCCGCATGATGCAAATGATCAGGAAATTGCACTTGATGATATCGATACCGGATCCGTGGAAAGTACGGAAGCCTCGGCTGATAATCAGGAAATTGCACTTGATACTGAAGATGGACAGAACGAGCCCGACAGTCTAATGAACCAGGACGATCTGGATGCACTGCTGGCCGCAGCTCCGGAGAGGGAGCCTGTACCTGAAGAAGCGCCTGAGGTCGAGGGAGTAAAGGAAGAGGTTGATATTCAGGACATACTATCCGATGTGCTTGAGAATACAGAAGAAGAGAAAGAGCCTGAGGCAAAAGCAGAGACAGCAGAAGAGGCGCCGTCTGAAGAATCAAAGGAAGAGGAAAGTGTAGATGACATGTGGGCGGAGGCGTTCAAGGAAGCAGAGGGAGAGAAAGAGCCTGAGGTGAAGACAGAAGCGGAAGCGCCGGAAGAAAAGGCCCCTGAAGCAAAAGCAGAGACAGCAGAGGATCCACAGCCTGAAGAATCAAAAGAAGAAGAAAGTGTAGATGACATGTGGGCGGAAGCGTTCAAGGAAGCAGAAGGAGAGAAAGAGCCTGAGGTGAAGACAGAAGCGGAAGCGCCGGAAGAAAAGGCCCCTGAGGCAAAAGCGGAGACAGCAGAGGAGCCACAGCCTGAAGAATCAAAAGAAGAAGAAAGTGTAGATGACATGTGGGCGGAAGCGTTCAAGGAAGTGGAAGAGTCATCGGAAAAGAATGCGAATTTGCCAAAACCGGATATTGCTCAAGGCGAAGATAGCTCAGGGGAAGAACCCATTGATAATTAAAATAAATGCATTAGTGCTGCTTTTTATAGTCCAGTTTCTTCTTGTGTTTATAACACTTGCAGTAGTTTTCTATCGCAAGTTGAAGAAAGAAGAAGTTAAAGCCGCTGTCTCAGAGGGAGGAGTAAGAAGGCTGAGCTTTGAGGTGAAGAAAATGGAGGAAAAAAGCGATGAACAGTCCGGCTGGAAAGACAAGTTCGGTGACCTGCAGTCGAAATTTGATGTTATTAAGAAACACAATGAAAAACTTAAGATGTCTATAGATAAATTAGTTCCGGAGGCGGAAAGAACAAAAGAGTATGCAGAGGTCATTGGAGACATAGAAGAAAGTTACGTAGAGCTCGATTCATTTTTAAGGGAGCTGAAAAAAGAAAAACTTGACCTGGCTGAACAGGCACACTCATTTCAGGGTGACATAAAAAACTTATCAAGCAAGCTGGATAATTCTGTAAATAAAGCAGAATTTGATATTCTACAGGCGGAGAAACATGGCGTCGAGCTAAAGGTTAAGAAGCTTCAGGGCGAATTGGACGAAAAAACCCATGAATATGATAGTCTCGAGAAAAATTACATGTGGCTTGAAAAAGAATATAATGCATTATACGAGAATGCCAGTAAGGGAATAGCTTAAATCTGCCTGATCATATCTTTTATCAATTAGTGACATAAATACCCGAAACGACTTGCCATATTATGGCGTCTTGATTAAAATACATACAATTGAAATTTGCATGGTAGTTGCCTTCTCGTATATCACTGCGCGGTTAATGATCCCTGTCAGGCAATTTTGTTAAATTATCAATAGTTGCGCCTGTAGCTCAGCTGGATAGAGCATCTGACTTCTAATCAGAGGGTCTGAGGTTCGAATCCTCACAGGCGCGCCATTTAAATTCTGTTATAATTAGAAGTTAGAGCTTTTAGCTCTCAGCTATAAACAGAAAGTGCAGATTTAAAGCTGATAGCTAAAAGTTGATTGTTTAGTTGGTGAGTGTAGTTCAGCTGGTTAGAGCACCTGATTGTGGTTCAGGGTGTCGGGGGTTCGAATCCCCTCACTCACCCCAACTAGCTATTAGCAAGAGGTTGTAATGCGCCTGTAGCTCAGTGGATTAGAGCGCCGGCCTCCGAAGCCGGGTGTCGGAGGTTCAAGTCCTCCCAGGCGCGCCATTCGCTTTTTTATAATGGGCCGTTAGCTCAGCTGGCAGAGCAGCTGACTCTTAATCAGCGGGTCGTAGGTTCGATTCCTACACGGCTCACCATTGAAATCAAGGGGTTGCAGGTTTTCCTGTGACCCTTCTTTTTTGTCTTAAAGAAAATCGGAAACAAGATTCATTAAGTAGAGTATCTTCTTGTAATTCCCATTTAGTAATTTGTCTTCAATGTCCTGAAACTTACCAGGTTATGATGCTGTTCGTCCCACAGGCTTAGCCAGGGAGATTTGAGGCTTTTACTTATAGTCAGCGGTACAATTTTCTGCAGGGCGGGTGTATCATT
>PIVU01000592.1 GCA_003354025.1 Nitrospirota bacterium | reverse complement strand
TTCGTCACTCGTCAATCGCTATTCGTCATTCGTCAATCTCTTTTCCCCTTATGCTATAATCAGCAACCATGTTAACAATATATAATAAAAACAGAATCTTGCGCCTACTCTTTCCCTGTATTTGTTCCGTATTAATTATTGCCGGATGCAAGAGCGAAGTTGAGCAGCCAAAGCCTGATCAAGTAGTGCCCCCTAAAATAGCTGAATTCGTTGAAAGGCAGTTATGCATTGAATGCCATGAAGATCAATACAATCAGTGGATCGGCTCTCATCATGACATGGCTATGGATGTTGCAACCGATATAACAGTTATCGGGGATTTCAATAACTCGACATTTACACATCAGGGTGTTACATCAACATTCTATAAAAAAGACGGGAAGTTTTTCATTAGAACAGACGGTTCTGACAGTGAGCTTCATGATTATGAAGTTTCGTATGTTTTTGGTGTTGACCCTCTACAGCAATACATGATTAAGTTTCCTGATGGACGCGTCCAGCTTCCGGACATCGGCTGGGACGATCATCCGAAAGAAAAAGGCGGACAGCGCTGGGTCCATCTGCATCCTGACGAAAAGATAACTCCAAAACATATATTCCACTGGACAAGGCGGTTTCTGAACTGGAATTATATGTGCGCTGAATGCCACAGCACCAATCTGCAGAAGAACTATGATCTTGC
>PIVU01000101.1 GCA_003354025.1 Nitrospirota bacterium | reverse complement strand
ACTTATGACGCTGCTTTAGCAACTGCAGACGGAGAGCTTACTTCTCCTGCAAGCATTGACGAAGTTGTCGTAGGTTCTATTCCTCTTTTCGAGGGAACAGGCCAGATGGAATGTGCAACTTGCCACAACGCACATGACGGCGCAGCAACAAAGTTCTTAAGAGTTGACAATGCAGCATCAGCACTTTGCAAAACTTGCCACATTAAATAATAACGGCAATTTAGCAGTAACTTAGAATGAATGAAAGGGGGGTGGATGTTTTCACCCCCCCTTTTTTTGTGATTGCATAAGGACATACGGGTTTTCTTAAGCGAAAGTAGTAATGAATATAGATTTTAGCAGTAGCAAACAGTATATAATTATATTAGAATTGATTAATATGAAAATAATTAGAACTTATACATTGTTTTTAATAGTTTCACTGTATCTGCCATATTGCTTTGTTTCCAACACCTATGCTGAAGAAAAAATAATACCTCCTATTGACACTGAAGCCACCTGTGTAGCTGCTTCATGCCATGACAAAATGGGAAAAAAGAAATATACCCATGGAGTAGGAGTAAATGGTAAGCACTGTATTAAATGTCATAAAGTAGTTCAGAAAGGGGAGCATACCTTTACTTTGCCTGAACTTGCCGTTGAAACCTGTTCACAATGCCACAGCGGCCAATATATTGCTCCTTCTGATATTGAGGGCACACCTCCGGTGATCATGGAGGGCTCGGATGTATTTGAAGAGGGCAATGAAACAGTATTTCATAAGCCATTTTTAGAAGGGAAGTGTACTGAGTGTCATGATGCTCATGAGAGTGATTATTATCTGCATTTAAAGGGTAATTATCCCGGGTTGTTTTACGCGACATTCTCACCTGAGACATACACTCTGTGCTATAAATGCCATAAAGACTTTGAGAATGTCCTTACGGAACCGAGGACGCTGGATGCGACAGGGTTCAGGAACGGGAACCTCAACTTGCACTTCAGGCATGTGAACCAGAAAAAAGGCAGGACCTGTAAGGCATGTCATCATCCTCACGGGACTGAGAACCCCAAACTTATAAGAGATAATTTTATGTTTGGTGCAAGGCGGCTGGCAGTAAACTATAAGAAAACAGATACAGGCGGAGGGTGTTCTCCCAGCTGCCATATGCCTCTGAAGTATGACAGGTATGCGCCTGCGGATATAATGATGTTGACTACTCCAAGGCCGGGAAGGGATGCTACTGACGCGGAATTGAGAGAAAGCAGGCAGCTTGATTTGAAAAAATTGAAAGAAAAGAAGAAACAGGAGAAAGAAAAAAAGGAATTAGCCGGTAAAGAAGAGCCGGAGGAAGAAGACAAAAACTAACATTCTTTGCGCAATAGAATTATTATCGTAACAATGGGGAATCGTGCATACATTCATTATCCTTTATTACGATAAAATTAGCTGATAAAAACAATATTAATTAAGGGGAGCAAGAAAATGAAACGAAACATACAAATTATACTCACTGTTCTGTTATCTTCAGTTCTTTTAAGCTGTGCGGCGCCTGTAGTACAGAAGACAGGCCCGTCTGTTTTTTATCCGGCGCTGCCTCAGAGTCCGAGAATACAGTTTCTTACAACTATAATGCTGGAGGAGGACCTGGAACGCAAGCAAAGTAAGTTCGATGAATTCCTTTTAGGGGAGCAGCCCATAACAAAGAGGATCGGGAGGCCTATTGATATAGGAACAACCAAGGGCAGGATTTATTTGTCCGACAGGCTGCACAAGAAAATACTTATTGTTGATCTTGAGAAGAACGAGTTTGACTATATACGTGATGAAGGCATAGGAGACATCAGAGAGCCTGCTGGTATCTGGGTAACAGAAGATGGTCTGAAATATCTTGCGGATATGAGTAGAAAACAGATCCTGGTATATGACGAAAAGGAAGAGTTTGTGACCGCCTATGGAGAAGTTGACCAGTTTGAAAGACCAGTTGATGTGGCTGTGGACGGCAACCGTATCTATGTGTGTGATTTGAAAAAGAATAAGATTGTGGTACTGGATAAAAATTCAGGGAAGACGATCCAAGAGATCGGTGAGATAGGGAAGGGTGAAGGCAAATTTTATAAGCCCTCTTTTATTAATCTCGATAATGAGGGGAATCTTTTTGTTACTGACAGTTTTAACTTCAGGGTGCAGATGTTTGATGCCTCAGGTAAATTCGTTAAGGTTGTCGGGTTCCATGGTGATAACCTGGGGGCCTTTTCCAGACCGAAAGGCCTGGCAGTCGACAGAGAGAACCATTTATATGTAATTGATGCAGCTTTTGAAAATATACAGATTTTTGATGTTGAGACTGCAAAACTGCTGCTGTTTTTCGGTGGGCATGGACAGGGTCCGGGCGCCATGCAGCTACCTGCAGGTTTATATCTTGGCCGCAATAATATTGATTATTTCCAAAAATTCGCTGACAAGGACTTCAAGATAGAGTACCTGATTTATGTCGGGAATCTGATAGGTATGAAGAGACTCGGGGTGTATGCCTTCGGGAAATGGGTAGGACCTCCTTTGCCCGGAATGGAACGAAAAGAAATTATACAGTAAATGAATCATGTTAGTAAAATATTTATTCTAATTGTTGTGGCAGGTATGTTTACCGTATTCGTGGCAGGATGTGAAAAACATACCCGGTATAAGGTGTTGACCTTTTTTTTTACCGGTGTACCAATTGATGGAGAAACAACTGACGGTAGTAAAACTGTTGTTGCAAAGGTAAAGAGAAAGAGACCGGTACCACAGATATTTCTTCATGGACCGAAGGCTGCCGGTGAATGTTTCCATTGTCATGACACTACCTCAACACAGAGTTTCAGGAACGTGAAGAAGGGTGGTATGCCGAGTTTCAGCGACATTAAGCCCGGCAGGCTTGTAATGCCGCTGAAGGAGCTTTGCATAACGTGCCATACTTCCAAATCAGCGGATTTAAGGTACTTTGAAAACCTCTGGGTCCATGGGCCGATAGCCGAGGGTTATTGTACATCGTGCCATGATTATCATCAGACGAAGTACCGCTACATGTTATTGAGGGAAAACACAAGAGACCTGTGTACCCAGTGCCATGCAGAAGGGTTTATATTGCAGACCGAGGAACATAAAAGTGATGAGGAATGTATTTCATGCCACAATCCCCATCTGGGAGCAAACAGGCTTCTGTTACGAAAAGACTTTGATGAAGTATTTTAAGAAAAGGAATGTTTCGATAAAATTATATGCTTTGGAAAAAACAGTGCTGCAAACATGTGACAATTCTGATTTTGATTGCCATTATTCTGTTAATGGGAGATAACGTGCTTGCAAGAAAGTATTTTATGATGGAAAGGCCTGAACTTGATTTCAAATTTTCTTATGAAATTGAAAATGAGGAAAGGTCCGGCCCTAACCTCAACAGGGAAGATAGTACTATGACTTTTTTTGAAGGTTTTAATATCAGCGCCGGCGGGTGGGTATACCACCCCGCGCTTCTAAGCTATAAATTTGAGTTTATACCCCAGTGGGAGCAGCTGTCACAGAAAACAGAGCCTGATGAGAAAATCAAATCAAGAAACTTTCTTGAAGGGTATTTAACGGAAGTTACTATTCTTCAGCACAAACCGTATACCTTCAGGCTATTTGCGGACAGGACCAGGTCAACTATTAACAGTAATTTTGCACAGAGGTCAAAAAATGAAACAAGTACATACGGCACATCGGTCCTGCTGAAATATATGGTTTTACCTACAACATTCGACTATACGCACTCTGATAGCAGGCAGACAGGTTTTTTTGATACTGATGAAGAAACAGATCTATTGCAGATACAGATGAGATACTTCGGGCACCTGGGAGACACCCGGTTGAAGGCGTCATGGAAAGATACGAACACTGATACAAGGGGACAGCGACTGGGAATCAAGGAACAGAAAGTGGACCTGACGAACCATTTCGCTGTTAATAGCAGAGGAGCGGCCCGAACAAATCTGGGGTACAGGCTGACTGAGGGCGATTTTTTTGAGCTGGAAAGATACAATTTTACTGAAAACTTTTCCTGGAAGCACAGAAAAAACATGAGTACAAATTATAGTTATCGTTATGTAAAGAGTAATTTTGAAACAACAACCAGTGAATCAAATGCGCTCGGATTTAATTTAAAGCATTTGTTATATGAAAACCTTACAACAACAATTAACGCAAACGGATCAAATAATAAATATACCGGAGGGTCGGAGAATGAGTACGGAGGCGGGGTCAACTTTGATTATGTCAGGAGAATTCCATGGGGCAGGCTAAACCTTCATTCCAATCATAATTACCAGGTAACGGAAGAGGAAAAGACAGGGAACAATGTCGGGATACAGGATGAATCCCAGACATTAACTATAGGCGGAATTACAGTTCTTGATAATAATAATGCGGACACTTCTACGATCCAGGTCCGAAATGTATTGCGTACAATTCTGTATCAGGAGGACGTTGATTACAGAGTTACGGAGTCCGGTTCATCGGTCAGGATTATCTGTATCCCGGGTAGTCTGTTAGACACGGGCTTAAATTGTTCGACAGGCGCTCCAGTGGTCGTTGACTACAGTTTTATAAGCGATCCTGCACTTGATTTTGCCACGTTTACAAGGGGCTATGGCATCAAGCTGAATCTCTGGTCTGTGTGGAACCTGTACTACAGCTATAACCGCAGGACTGAAGAGTTTCTGGCCGGTAATGAGCCGGACGTGCTTATTGATGACATCATTAATTCTGCAGGAACTGATGTTACCTGGAAATGGAGCAAAACAGGCTTTGCCTTCAGGGACAGTGACACAATAAATTTACCTACAAGGGAGTGGGACTTAACGGAGACACTTACTTTCAGGCCAACAGAGAATATATTTTTAAGCTTTTTAGGAAGATACGGTGAAACGGAGTTTAAGGACACTCTGGAGACGGAAACGTTCAGCAGTCTTACATCTAGCCTCCAGGTTCTGATCTCAAGGAAGAGCAGGCTTACTGTAAGGGGTTCTTTTCACGAAGTTGAGGGCTCACTGGATAATATTGTAAATACCGGTTTTTCGGCAATTTATGAGATTGCTTACAGGAGGCTGAGGGGTAGTGTCCAGTACGGGTTTTCTGATGAAGATGACAAGAAGTTTGGCGAAAAGGTTCGCAATCATTATTTTATGGTTGAGGTAAAGACATCGCAATTTTAAATGAAGAGAGAGACTATGAGATTTTTTAAAATATCATTGCTGTTTTCCGCTGTTGCTATTTTCATGTTCGGCTGCTTACAGCAGCAGGCAGATATGAGAGAGCCGATGCCGGAAATGATATGGCCGACTCCGCCTGAAATACCGAGAATCCTGCTTGTGAACTCATTCTCCAGGCCGGAAGATCTGAATCTGCAGGAAAGCGCCCTGAAGCAATTCTTTTCATTTGAAGAAAAAAGAGATCGCTCACTTGTGAAACCATACGGGATTGAGACGGACAGTACGGGCAGGTACTATGTTGTTGACACTTATGGTAAAAATGTTCATGTGTTTGACAGGGAGAATGCAAACCATTACATATTTCCGGGTGAGGATATAACATTTGAGTCTCCTATCGATATTGCGATTGGAAAAGACGGAATGGTTTTTGTTACTGATTCAAAAGAGGCTGTAATTAAAATATTCAGTGACAACGGAAAAAAATATGTCGGAAAGATCGGTGACGGTCTGCTCGGGAGACCCACGGGAATTGCAATTAATAATAAAACGAATGAACTCCTTGTTGTTGATACCTTGAATTCACAAATTGTCCGGTATGACCTTGATAAGCATGAGTTTAAGGGGTTTTTTGGAGGAAACGGCGAAGAGCAGGGGATGTTTCACTATCCCACAAATATCTTTGTCTCGGGAGACGGCAACATCTTTATTTCCGATTCTCTTAATTTCAGGATACAGATATTTTCTCCTCAGGGCGAATTCATGAAAGCATTTGGTAAACCGGGTAACAGCCCCGGATACTTTTCAAGACCAAGAGGTGTTGCTGTAGACAGCGACGGGAATATATATGTGGTTGATGCCTTGTTTGACAATGTGCAGGTTTTTAACAGGGACGGGAGACTTTTGATGGACTTCGGGGGCCCCGGGTATGGCTATGGGGAGTTCTGGCTGCCCTCAGGGATATTCATTGATAGCAAGGACAGGATATTTGTTGCGGATACATATAACAAAAGAGTGCAGGTATTTCAATATCTAAAAGATGGAGAGTTTTAACATGAAACCCTTAATAACAGTTTTATACGTGATTGTTCTTTTATGTATTTCTATAAGTATGGACGCGTACGGGGCCGGGATCGATGATACAAAACATAACCTTTCCGTAACAGGGCCGGGGCCTGTCAAATCAGCTTCCGAGGACAGGGTATGTATCTTTTGTCATGCACCTGAACGTTCCGGATCAGGCGGTTCATTTTTGTGGAATAAAAAATTATCGAAGGCGCACTATGCTCCTTACGAGAGTTCAACTCTTTATGCAAGGGTGGGGCAGCCGACAGGTGCATCGAAATTGTGCCTGAGCTGCCATGACGGAACAATAGCACTGGGAGCACTGAAGAGCGAACGTCAGGAGATCCAGTTTGCAGGAGGAATCCGTTTTATACCGGAAGGACCTACAAAGATCGGTACGGACCTTTCTGATGATCATCCAGTGTCATTTGTTTATGACAGTGCGCTGGCAATAAGCAACGGTGAACTCGTTGATCCATCTTCACTCCCCCGTGGTGTAAGGCTTGATCAGGAGAGACAGCTGCAGTGTACTACATGTCATGACCCTCATAATAATTCAAACGGTGATTTTCTAGTTATGCCGAATAATTATTCGGATTTATGCAAAATGTGCCACAGGAAAAAGGGATGGAACACTACTTCGCATGCTGCTTCAAATGCAGCCTGGAACGGAGCAATGCCGGACCCGTGGCCGAATAATGAATACAGGACAGTGGCTGAAAACGGATGCGAAAACTGCCACATGCCTCATAATGCCGGTGGGAATGAACGACTTTTGAATTATGCCTATGAAGAGGACACCTGTCTTGTCTGTCATAACGGAAATGTTTCGGATCTGAATATCGAAAAAGAACTGACGAAACCTTTCACCCATGCTGTCGAGGATTACAACGGTATTCATGATCCCACAGAAGACTTCACATATAAGAAGTCGGGAAAACGCAAACATGTAGAGTGCGCTGATTGTCATAATCCTCACTGGACCAATCCGGGTGCTTCTTCAGGGGCCCCTGAAATTTCAGGAGCGCTTAGAGGAGTATCAGGAGTAGGTGTCTCAGGGCAGCAGGTTCCGTTTGCGGTAAATGAATATGAAATATGCTTTAAATGCCATGCTGACAATAACTATGTGTCGGGAGTACCTGTTGCCAGAGACCTGGAGCAGCTCAATACAAGGCTTGAATTCGATCCGTCAAACCCTTCATATCATCCGGTTATGAATCAGGGTATGAATGCTGATGTGCCGAGTCTTTCGCCTGAATATACGGTTGCAAGTGTTATCTATTGTACGGCTTGCCATAACAATGATGATGAGGAAGGACTGCGCGGGCCGCATGGATCCAGGAACGAATATCTGCTGGAGAGAAACTACACGACTCAGGATTTTACAGAAGAGAATTCCTACAATTATGCACTCTGTTATAAATGCCATGAAAGAAGCAGTATTCTCGCTGATGAGAGTTTCAGTTCGCACAGGAAGCATATTGTAGATGAACGCACCCCCTGTTCTGCATGCCATGACCCGCACGGCATCAGTGCGACCCAGGGAAATTCGACAAATAACAGTAACCTGATAAACTTTGACATAACAATCGTTCAACCGAACAGCCAGGGCAGCCTGGTATTTGAAGACACTGGTATGTTCAGCGGCAGTTGTTCCCTGTTATGTCATGGTGATAACCATAATCAAAAGCAGTACCCTTAGGGGCCAGGCAGCCGGCCCCAGATTTGTAAGATGTTGATGTCATCATTAAAGAAAATTGGAGGATTAAAGAAAGTGAATTTAAAAATAATATGCATGATTATAGTATCGGCAGTACTTTTTGCTGTTGGAGGAGTATATGCGGATCAAACTCCGCATGTTGGAACAGTAACGGAAACAATAAATGCAGCAAACTACATATACTTGAAGCTTGATGAAGATGGAAAAGAAGTATGGCTTGCAGTACAGCCCATGGAGGTGTCCGTCGGTGACAAGGTTGAATATATCGGTGGAGTTCCCATGAGGAATTTCCGCAGCGCGACGCTTATGCGGACCTTTGAGGACATTCGGCTGATAACACGTATAAAAAACCTTAGTAACGCCGCTGTGGAAGAAAAGGAAGCCGAGGACGAGAGTTTGCCTCAGAAAGCTACAACTGTTGAAGCGCCGACGGCAGGTGAAATTAAAAGGGCGGAAAACGGTAAGACTGTTGATGAAATTTATGCCGCCAGGCTGGAGCTTAAAGAAAAGGAAGTTGTGCTCAGGGGGAAAGTTCTGAAAATAAATGAAGGGATTCTTGGAAAGAACTGGATAACGCTGAGTGATGGAACAGGTACTGCACCGGATAATAAAATAATCGCCACAACATCGAGCATGGCGAAACTGGGGGACATTGTTACTGTCAGAGGTGTAGTGAAGAATGATGTAATCATTGGATCAAATTATAATTATAAGGTGATGATTGGAAATGCAGAAATCAAACAGTAAAGAAGAAAGTACATTTAATAAGGCTGAGATAATAAGCAAGAGTCTTCCCCGAGGATTGCTATTGCTGGCCCTCGGCCTGTTTGTCGGTTTTTCTGTGCTGGCCGCCGTTTATCTCTATAGCGACGTTTCCAGGCCGCTGAGTACGCATTATAGCGCAATTGTCTCCATCCTGAATGACATGCATGAAACGCTGATCATAAAGACGCTGAAGATAAATGCCCTGTTTTTTGTTCTTACTTTTGCGGGCATACTGATTCTGGGCATTATGTATACGCATAGAGTGTGCGGTCCTCTGCACAAAGTTGAATTGTGTTCAAAATCGGTTGCTGAGGGGAAAATCGACACAAAGATAAAATTCAGGAAGAAGGACGCTATTCATGCATTTGGGGACATCTTTAATGAGATGACAAACAACTACAGCGACAAAGTTAAAGAACTAAATGCTGAGGCAGATCAGTTAAAGAAGACAATAACAGACATTAGGAATCTGGCTGAAAAGGGGGAATCAACAGAAGAGGACATGGAGCGGGCTCTTGAGATCGACGAGAGGATAAAGGAACTTTTAAAGACGATTAAACTATGAAGAAATGGATTTTTACCGCTCTAATAACAGCAGGCATCGTGGCTATGGTTTACGGGATTTCAGGGAAGCCCCATGAATTTGCATCTAATGAGTGCGTTATGTGCCATACAAATGTAAAGAATGATCCTATGAGTATAAGGTCGGCAGTTACCTACTCATGTTCAAATTGCCACAACAAGCTGGAGGATATCCAGTCTCATCCAACGGACTTGTACCCGACACTGCCGATTCCTAAAGATATGCCGTTGATGGCGGGGAAAATGACTTGCCTGACCTGTCATTACGCTCACCCAAAGAAAAAGCAGCATTTTATGAAGAAACATTACTTTTTAAGAAGGGCAGCCCGGGGACCTCTTTTCTGTAATATATGCCATGATCTCAGCGAAAAGGGACATGTTATATCAGAGAAGCTTCATGGTGGGTCTCTCAAGGTAACCGATACTTCTGTCCGCCTGGACAAAATATCTCTTGAGTGCATTGAATGCCATGACACATATATAAATGAGCCGATTGATATAGGTGCCGGCAGGTGGGACCATACAGGTGATAAACTGAGCCATCCTGTAGGTGTATCATACCGTAAGGTTAGTATGAAGAAAATAAATGATTACAAAAACCCAACTTTGTTAAGTGACGGAATAAGGCTGTTCGGGGGCAAGATAGGATGCGGTACGTGCCATAATATTTACTCGAAAATACCGAATATGCTTGTGATGGATAACTTTGGCAGCAGGTTATGCCTTGAATGCCATTTGAAGTGAAAATTGTTACATGACAAGAGGATAATATGTTATTTAGAAGACGTAAATATTTAGTCAACACCGGGCTGCAGATGAAAATTACACTATCGTTTTTAGCTGTATCCTTGATCGGCTGTATTGCGGCAACAGTTGTATTCAATCATTATGCGATTCAAAAGCTTGAAGAGGTCATGTGGAGTACTCATATAAGCGTTAAAGACACGGGTGAGATCATCAGGTCTCTATTCCTCTATGTGAACATTATTGATATCATATTCGTTTTTATGATGTTTATGGTAGCGGTTGCATGGATGATGAAAAAAACCAGAGGCCCTCTCATCAGGATGTCGAAAGATTTGATGAAAGTTGCAAATGGTGATTTGTCGATTATTCTGGCCCTGAGGCAGAAAGATGAATTCCAGGATACGGCCCACGAACTGAATGCTATGATCACAACTATGAGGAACAGGTTTAAGAGTATTAATCAGAAACATTCACTGGTTGCTGATTCTATTACGGAACTAAAGAAGGTAACCGGTGACCCTGAGAGCATTGAAAAGCACTGTAAATCGGCCCTGGAGAATATTCAGAACTTCGAAGAAGAATTGAAGGGTTTTAAAATTCAGAGTTAAGACTTAGTTCCCATTAAATAAAAAGCCCCCTGAACACTAGTGCTCAAGGGGCTTGAAATTCAATCTTGAACTACTTTTTTAGCAGTTTATCAATACCAGCCTTGAAGTCATCCAGCGATCTTCTCTGCATTCTTTTACCATTCATGAAAAGGGAAGGTGTGCCTGTTACGCCTACCTTTCTTGCAAGGACAATATCATCCTGTATTAACTTGTCGTATTTATTGCTGGCATAGTCTGCTTTAAACTTCGCCATGTCCAGGCCAAGCTTTGTGGCGAACTCATCGAAGGACTTATCTGTGAGTTTATTAAAGTTAACATAAATCATGTCATGCATTTCCCAGAATTTGCCTTGCTCTCGCGCAGCCTCTGAAGCCTTGGAAGCATTCTTTGCCTGCTTGTGGAAAGAAAGAGGGAAGTGCTTGTATACGAGTTTAACCCCCTCAGGATATGCTTTTAGTACTTCCCTAAGAGTCGGTTGTAATTTAGAGCAGTAAGGACACTGGAAATCGGAAAATTCTACAACTGTAACCGGTGCACTTGCTTCGCCTTTAATGACTGATTGACCTACAGGGAGGTTATGGACTTTATTGTAATCAATTTGAGGTCTCTTAGCAGGCGCCTTGATATTCTGGACTTTCTTATCAATAGCATCTACCTTGGCAAGAATGTCTTTCTGGGATTTCAGGATTTCCTGCTGGGTTTCCTGAATATTTTTTAAAGCAGAGTTGTCTGTACAGCCAGAGAAAATAAATATAACACTTAGTGACAGGAATAATACGATAAGTTTTTTCATTGACAGATTCTCCTTGGTATAGTTCATATTTAGTTATGTTACTGTTGAATTTGCAATTTCATATTTTAGCATACTGCATATTGTAATGTAATTAATAGAAATCTAATAACTGAGAGGAAATATTATGTTGCAAGCATGGTATTGGAACGTATTAGTTTAAAAAATGAGTTGTTTTCTATTTTAGCCAGGGAGTGGGATTGACCGGTTTGCCCTTGAAACGTATTTCGAAATAAAGGGTGGGGATGTTTAACTTCTTTGATGTACTTGTTGTTCCGACT
>PIVU01000591.1 GCA_003354025.1 Nitrospirota bacterium | reverse complement strand
GATAGTGAAGCAGGAGTTAACGTTTTTAATAAAAACGGGTTTACACCTCTACACCTCGCTTCAATGAACGGCCATAAAGTTGTAGCCGCGATTCTTCTTGATAAAGAGGCTGATATCAATTCTGTGAATCTGAAGGGGGATACTCCATTGCATGCGGCGGCAGGAATGGGCCAAAAAAAAATGGTTGAATTCCTTATTGAAAAAGGTGCTGATGTGAATAAGAAAAATAATGCCGGTGAGACACCTTTGAGTTTTACCAGGAGGAGCATAAAGAATATTAACAATATCGGCTCACAGGTTGTGTTCGGCTCATCAAAGGATGATTACCAGAAAGTAGTTGAACTTCTTACAAAATACAGACCTTCTTCCACCGGAGGATTGCAATAGCTTTTTGTCGGATTGTTGAGGAAGGGAAAGTGTTCCCCGCCTTTTCTTGTGTATATTCTGGCAATACTAGGACGGTGCTGCACCGTTCAAGCGATTTTAGAATTATACATGTTATTATTCAGAATGCATAATATACGTATTCCATTGCTGTCTGTCCTGATATGTTTCCTCATTGTTCTGTGCCTCCCGCTTCAATCATCATCTGCTGTTATAGAAGGTATTATTCTCTCTGAAAAAGGACCTTTGGTTAATGGAGAAGTATTTGCATATGAATCATATGATGAGTTGATAAATAAGC
>PIVU01000100.1 GCA_003354025.1 Nitrospirota bacterium | reverse complement strand
GTCAAGACCGGAGCTATTATGGGGTCCGGCGGCATGGTTGTCATGGATGAAGACACCTGCATGGTCAGTACGTCAAAATTCTTTCTTGAATTCACAGCTGAAGAGTCATGCGGCAAATGCACTCCATGCCGGGTGGGTACACAAGTCATGCTTGACATGATCACCGACATAACAGAAGGACGCGGCAAAGATGGAGATATTGAAACTCTTGAAGACCTCAGCAGGGACATTATATCAACATCCCTGTGCGGACTTGGTCAGACAGCGCCTAACCCTGTACTGTCCACAATCAGATACTTCAAACACGAGTATGAAGCTCATATAAAAGACCATTTCTGTGAAGCTGGAATATGCAGCGACCTCTGTTCATTCCATGTAATTGAAGAAGCATGCAAAGGATGCGGAGCATGTTTAAGAGGATGTCCGCAGGAAGCTGTTGTCGGAGAAAAGAAAAAGCCCCACAGGATTATTCAGGAGATCTGTATACAATGCAGAACATGCTATGATGCATGCAAGTTCGGAGCAATAAAAATAAAACCTGCAATCCCTAAGGACCAACCCGTAGCTGCAGGAAAAGATGGGGAGGCGGAATAATGATAAATCTCACTATTAACGGTAAAAAGATACAGGCTGAAGATGGAGCAACAGTCCTTGACGCAGCACTGAAAAATGGCATCTATATTCCTAACTTATGCTACGACAAGCGGTTAAGACCTTACGGAGGGTGCAGGCTTTGCATTGTTGAGCTTGAAGGATCACCTCGTCTTCTTGCAGCATGCTCCTCTCCAGCGGGAGAGGGAATGGTTATCAACACCGACACACCTAAACTCCGTAAACAGCGCCAGACGATTATTGAACTGCTCCTGGTCCATCACCCCCTTGATTGTCCTGAATGCGACAAGGCCGGTGAGTGCGACCTGCAGGACCTTGCTTACGAATACGGAAAGCCTGAAACACGATTTATTAGACATAGAAAAGAGGCTGCTTCAGACGTTAGAGGGCCGTTAATCGAATTAACATCAAGACGCTGCATTCTCTGCGGTAAGTGCGTAAGAATCTGCCAGGACCACCAAGGCAGAGGCGCGCTAGGCCTGATAGGGAGAGGTTTCCCAACGGTTGTTCAGCCCGCATTCGGTGAAATACTTGAGTGCGACTATTGCGGACAGTGTCTTGATATATGTCCAACAGGAGCAATTCTCAGTAAACCATATAAATTCACATCACGCTCTTGGTTCCTTGAAGAGAAGAGTACGATCTGTCCTTTCTGCGGCGTGGGGTGTACACTTCACCTCGGATTAAGAGAAGGCAAAATACTCCGCTCAAGAGGCAAGCAGGGCACGGGGGTCAATGACGGTAACCTGTGTGGAAGAGGTCGGTTTGGAATAGATTATATTTACAGTGAAAAAAGGCTGACAACTCCTCTCATAAAGGAAGATGACGAGTTCAAGTCCGTATCATGGGAAGAAGCTCTGGCACATATTGCTAAAAATCTTACTAGCGTAATAGACAGCAAAGGTGCCGGCTCTGTCGGTGCAGTTGGTTCTCCAAGGTGTACAAATGAAGACAACTACACGTTCCAGAAGTTCATGAGAAATGTGATTGGTACGAATAATATTGATTCATCCGCTGCATTCGGTTATGCCAGTGTTCAAAAATCGTGGGGGAAAGCATTCGGCCTTGACAACCACCCCATAGACCTGAAATCACCTCTCGGCAAGGATGTTATATTAGTGCTTGAGTCTGACGTCAGCGTAACACACCCTGTCTTGGGGCTGAATATACTGCAGGCAAAAAGAGAGGGGGCACAGCTTATTGTTGCAGATTCAAGAGAGACAAAACTAACTAAACACAGTACTGACTGGTTGAATTTAAAAGACGGCACAAGCACTGCCCTGCTGAATGGAATAATGAAGATTATAATTGACAAGGGCCTTCACAATAAGGACGCCGAGTCAACAACTGGTTTCTCTGGACTTAAGTCAATGCTGGCGAATTACACGCCCGATAAAGTATCAGCGATAACCGGCATTGATGCCGACAACGTAACAGGAGCAGCAGAAGCCATTGCCAACGCAAAAAGCAGACTTATCTCTTTGTCAATCGGCAGCTCTGAAAACACCAAAGGACATGATACAGTTCTGGCCGCAGCCAACCTCGTAAACCTCATGGGAGATGAACCCGGATCTTTACAGATACCGGCTGAATACTCAAATACATATGGAATGTATCAAATGGGAGTAAGACCCTTGACGGATTCGGACAAAGGCATAATAGAAATGATGTATAATGACGGAGATATTTCCACAATGTACATTATGGGTGAGGACCCCGTCACCACATTCCCGGACAGCACAAAGGTAATCAACAAATTAAAATCTCTGGACTTTCTTGTAGTTCAGGACATATTCATGACAGAGACAGCTAAACTTGCCAATGTAGTTCTGCCGGCTTCAAGCTGGGCTGAAAAAGACGGTACATTTATGAATACCGAAGGAGTATTGCAAAAGGTATACAAACTTGCAAACACTACCGGCCAGGCAATCCCGGACTGGATGATTATTAGAAACCTCGCTCTGTCAATGGGAAAAGACGTTGGAGTGAGAGACCTTACCGCTATTCAGGAAGAAATAAAAACTAACCTCTCTTCAAAGGAAGAAGTCGCGGGCCAAAGGACCTTCAATCCCGTTGAATATACGTCAGGGGAAGAAGCCGACAATGAATATCCCTTTAAGCTGGTCATTAGAGACATACTGCAGCATTCAGGCAGCATGTCCACTAGCTCCAAATCACTGGATCTTGTTGTTTCCGAGGCACTGCTTGAAATTAATGAGTATGATGCTGAAAAGAACAATATCTCCGATAACAGCCATGTAAAGGTAACATCAAAGCAGGGATCGGTTTTCCTCAAAGCATCTGTATCTGAAGAAGTTCCGGAAGGCACAGTCTTTGTCCCAACACACTTTCCCCATGCAAAAATCAATATGCTGACGCGCCTGTCCTCCAACTGGGAACATCCTATTAGTGTTGTAAAGGTTGAAGGCACATAGTATTTAATCTCATTCACATCTGAGTATGTAAATCAAAGAAGGGAGTATGTAACAATACTCCCTTCTATACGTATATTCCATATCACTCCAGAAACAATCAGCCAGCTGCTTCCAATTTTTCAATATCCAGCAATTCTGTCCCGACAGATTCCTTCATACTGCAATATAAGTGTTAAATAACTTACACATACCTGTAATATTTCTTATCGTGTCAACACACTTTTGTCATGCACACACTTGTGTAATGTCCCATTAAAATTACGCTTAAATAATTCATCCTATAAATCACTGCACTGCCTAACCCTATTGTTTTAACTGTAAATCACCTCAATCCAATAAGCACAATGTTACGCGTCAACAGCTGGCATGTTTCTTGTAATGTCAGTCTATTATTGAATTCATTTTATAAATAAATGACAAAGCTGCGTGTAAGTAATTCATGCCTTGCATAATTCAATTTTTAATTTAACTACGGGTTATACCCAATTGTTTTTAAGGGAGGAATATTAATGAGAATACTATACTTACTTCTATTAATCTTTATGCTCAGCATTTCCGCTTCGCACGCCGGAATTGTCAGCAGTACTTTTGACACCGGCCTTGACGGCTGGACTATTGAAGGAAGAAACTATGACGGTGACAGTAAAGTCAGCAATGGAGGCACTCTAAGCAATCCTGGAGGCTATCTGCAAGCGTCTGATACTCCCGGGAATAACTGGATGTTTGCTATTGCACCTGACAAATATCGTACAGACTGGGGAACTCATTCCGTTATAAGCGCTGACATAATGGGCGATGAGCACCCCTGGAATTATACAGCAGCATTCTTCATTTTAAACGGCGACAATAAGTGGAAACATGAATTTGATATTAACGCGGTTGAGCATAACAACTGGAGAACCCTTACTGTTACACTAGAGGAAACCAACTGGTCCCAGGTAGCGGGTACACAGGCTTGGGATACAACCTTATCTAATGTCACTGATTTCTGGATTCGAGTAGATCTGTCCAGCTTTAGCGATACTGTTCATTCAGAATTTAATGGGATCGATAATGTAGCCCTTGCCCCTGAACCTGTCAGCTCAACACTTTTTGCAATAGGTGGAATAACTCTGGGTTTGAGATTATACAGAAAGAAAAGAAGTAATGTATAAGCATATAAAGTAGAAATTAAGTGGGGGCGAATGAACGTTCTCCCCTACTTTGTAGTACTGCTCTGCAGCTCCAAACCAATACAAACTCCGTAAGTTAGTTATTACCTAATAAATATTCCTACAATATAATTATGTATTTTCAGGGTGAATACAGCTGGATTTCTCCCAGTTATCGTAAAAACATACCTACCAATAATAACTGATATCAAACCATTTTAGAGTAAATTTATGTAGCAAGGAGATATGATCTCACTGTTTGACATCGAATACATATCTTGATAAATTATATAAACAAACCTCTACCGAATAACACATTGACTTGACCAATACCATAATTATTATATACATAAGGGTATCCACCTGTTTTTATATGGCGATTTTTTTTATGACATTAATTTGAAATTTAATTTTAATTCCATTTAGAGAGGTAAAGACAAAATGCTAAAAACTGTATTCACAAACCTTTCAAATTATCCTGCGATCAATATCTCCAATAATATTCAGCAGTCCTTAGGAATTTCAGACGATCATTTTAAGAACCTGATGTATCAGATGAAAATCATTAAAATATTCATACTGATTCTTTTTATCCTGTTTATAAATTACACTGCAGCAGATAGTGCGAATGAACTATCCGGTCCGGGCTTTAGCGATCCCTCCGAACAAATACAGATGCCCGGAGAATGGGAAAAACAGTCTATCAAGCACGATCCCTCAGTAAGTAACATTGACCTCGCCATAAACCTTGATCAGCAAATGTACCGCATTCTGTTACCTGCAACAAAAGCATACGCAATGAAGAACGGTCTGAAAATAACAATAACCGATTCAACCTGCGGGAATTCGGCAGGCATGCTGAGACGCAAGATGATTGATGTCGGTGGATTCTGCTGCGCGCCAGGGGCAATGGACCGCCTTCCCGGAATTCGTTTTCACACTACCGGTATCGCGCCTGTCGCGATATTTGTACATCCAGACAATCCAATAGATAATATTACATTGGAGCAGGCAAGAAAAATTTTCATGGGAGAAATAAGTAGCTGGTCTGAATTGAAAACATCAGACGGTAAGCCCGGTCCTAATGTCTTAATCAGGACAATCGGAAGGCTGCATTGCAAGACAAGACCTGGACACTGGCGTTTATTACTGGATAACGAAGACCTTTTCAGTCCAAGATTGCTTGAGGTAGGGAATATTCCTGACATGGTCTCACAGGTTGCCGCCAATCCTGATGCAATAGGACATGAGACAGTATGGCTCGCCACAAAATATTATGAAAAAAGAGGCAGGGTCAAGACCTTAAAGATAAACGGATACACGCCCGAAAATTTAGACGCCCTGCTCAGCGGCCACTATCCAATATATAAGTCCTTCAATCTCACGACATGGGACAGCGCGGAAGCAAAGAATGTACATGCCGAGAAATTAGTAAATTATTTAAAAAATCATATTGAGACCCTTGACGCGGGTTATGGGATTCTATCATCATCCAAACTCAAAAAATCAGGATGGAAATTCAATGGCACAGAGTTAATTGCTGAACCCAATTAAGGTTAAGTCATGGCTGATAAAAAAGATCCATTAATAAAAAAATTACAAAAGCGTATTCCCCTGACAATAAAAATGATGGTTATAGTTATTACTATGGGGATTTTTCTCATGACAATAACGGACTATTTTCAAAACAAATACCACAAAGAAATTCATATAGCTGCAACCACAGACATTATAAGTCAAAAGGCCGTAGAGCAGCGAATGCGCTTTGACTACTATGTAAAGAAATACTTTCAATCAGTCAAATTATTCACCTCACAAAAACGATTTCACAACTACATTGAGAATCTTGAAAATAATAAGTGGTCAGAAGACAGCAATGTCCAGGTCAAATATTATTCACAACCTCCTTCCTGGTTTCCCGATCGATCAATAATACGCACATTTATTCCGGCCACTTATGTAATTTTATTAGATGGGAAGAAAAGAGTGAGGGAAGTCTTCTCAAAAGAAAAACATAAGCTGCCCGCATTTCTCCTTAAACCCGAATCCGTACTGTATCAGTTAAGTCAAAATCAAAGCTTTTTGACCATGTATGACGGTACTCCCTACATTATCGCATCAAAGAATTTTATTGGCCCGGGGGGCCGGCTGCGAGGCATATTGACCCTGGCCTGCCCTATAGACAACAAATTTTTAGTGCATTCACAAGGAGTCACTACAAGCAGAACACTCGTGGCGTTAACAACCGGTGTGGAGCCTTATATTCTTGTGAGCAATCATGATGATATGCTGCCTGCCGGAGCGAGAATTAAAGACCTGAGAAGCAGTTTTCTCATAGAGGAGGAAGGCTTTTTTGATTACGGCAATTCTGATTTACTTGTTAATCTAGTGACTTTTTCCCCAAAAAAAGAAATAGAATCACAAACCTCTGTAATTCTTAATAAGGAACGCACTCAGAATATAATAACCAGTCTAGTATTTATCCTGGCTTTCGCAATGATAACTTACTGGATTACAAGACACATACAACAGATAACAAAAAAGATTACCGTTTTTTCACAGAAAACTTTGGGCATGCAACCCAGAGCGCTCCCCAGGGGAGACCAGCTTCTTATTTTAGAAGAACGTTTTCATAGTTTAACCGAAGAGGTCCTGACATCACGTGAAATAATAAAAAAACAGGCGGAAGAAAAAACCCGCCTGATAGTCGACAATGCCTTCGACGCGATTATTACGACGAATGCCGACGGAGCAATAACAACGTGGAACCCTCAGGCCGAAGTCATCTTTGGCCTGACCCGCGAGCAGGCGGTTGGGCAAAAGGTAGTCGACAAGATAATTCCTGTTAAATATCATGACGTATATGAAAAAGCCATTAAGCACTTGCTTGCATCAGATGAAACCCCGGCAATGAACAAACAGCTTCAGACTACCGCAGTGCACAGCAACGGACATGAGTTCCCTGTTGAATTCACGGTTTCACCGGCCCAATCTGAAGGCAGCTACCTGTTCATCGTCATAATGCGTGACATAACCCAACGAATAAAGGCCGAAGAAGCACTGAAAAATGCCAAAGAAGAGATTGAAGTATGGAATAGGGAATTAGAGAAAAGAGTTAAAGAGAAGACCGAGGAATTGAAAAAGTCACAAGCTCAATTAATCCATTCGGAAAAGCTCTCAGCAATGGGACATATGGCAGGCGGTCTGGCCCATGAGTTAAATTCACCGCTTGCCGGGTTATTGCCGATGATCGAGAAATACCGCAATGAAGCAGAAAAGGGTTCACAGGCATACAATGAACTGACACTCATGCTTAAAGCCTGCGAGTATATGGCAAAGATTGTAAAAGACTTCGGGTCCTTCTCAAGAGAAGCAACAGGAGAGTTTTCTGAACTGAATATTAATGAAGTCATTGAAGACACATTAAGCTTCAGCGGCAGCTCTTTTAAGCAAAAAAGAATCAAGTTAATAAAAGAATACGAGGACAACCTGCCCGATTTTCTGGGAGAAAAAACCGAACTGCAGCAAGTTATCTTAAATATGATTACAAACGCATATGACGCATCTACCATAGAGGGAGAAATCAGAATACGGACAAAAACACTGGATAACAGAACTAAACTCACAATAGAATTTTCGGACAATGGCACAGGCATTGACAAGGAAAGCCTTGGTAAAATTTTTGACCCCTTCTTTACCACAAAAAAACCGGGACAGGGAACAGGCCTTGGCCTGTCGCTTTCATATGGTATTATCGAAAAGCACGGGGGAAGGATTTCTGTTACAAGTGAACCTGAAAAGGGAACAGTATTTACTATTATATTACCTGCTGCAACCTAAAATCACGATCAAATTGGATCAGATTAGGAGACATTCAATGGGTCACAGAGTATTAATAGTGGATGATGAAGAGCTTATATTGCTCAGCTGGAAGTATACTCTTGAATCCGCCGGATACAATGTAACAACAGCCATAACTGGAGCAAAAGCCCTGGCAGAGGTGGAAAGATGTACCCCTGATATAGTTATCACCGACCTAATTATGTCGGAAATGAACGGTATTGAAATATGCAAAAAAATCAAAGAGAAGTCGCCGGCAACTAAGGTAGTCCTCATATCTGGACATCCTGACGAGATCAGGAATTATCAGTCCGATTTCATTAAAGCCGGTGGTGAGGATTATTTATTAAGAAAGCCTCTCTCAAAAGACGAGATCATAGAAGTAGTGGATTCAATAGCTGGGAAACTGGAATAATAACAACTTATAATTGTGACGATACAATAACTGCCACCTCATCCTGACGTATATTATTGCAATCAATAGTCATTTCAGAATATTTTCCATAAAGCACCTGTCTCTCCCTAAACAGTTCGAGGAATGTCTGATTGTCCGCCTTTGCGATGCCCCTGGTTTCATAATTATCTATCCTCCGCTGAATTTCTTCATAGGACGCTTTCAGGAAGACAACCGTAGAAATACTAAGCAGATGGGACATCGCCTTTTGGCTGTATACGGCGCTGCCTCCTGTTGCGATCACATGGTTTTCTACATTAAGTTTCAGAATCTCCTCCTCTTCAACTTTTCTCAGATTAAGATAATCGGTTTCATTAATAATGTCCTGTAGAGATTTCTGCCGGTTAATTTGGATCAGGACGTCCGTATCAATAAAACCCAGGCTTAGATTTTTTGCCAGAATTATTCCTACAGTACTCTTCCCCGAACCGGGCATACCTATGAGCGTTATGTTTGATTTCATGTTCTATATTATATAACGGGCCAAGCTTAAGTATAATAAACAACCATTTCATTCTCTTTCAGAAACGGTGCTATTGCTTTTCCAGGTTCTCCTCCATGTCACGGTAATTCTTCTCCACAAGTTCTTTTGTCTCACGGGCTTTTTTCAGTGGGACTGTAATCCTGTCCGTCATTTCTTTTGCAGCCTTGTCAGTCATCCTGTCAATAGCTCCCTTTTCTTTTTCCGTCTCCTCACTCTTTGAGCAGGATAAAAGCAGGGGACTGCACATAACCAGAGTTACAGCAATACATAACAATATTTTCTTCATGTTGTTTTATTCCTCTCTTATCATTTAGATGCCAGCTAATACTATATGCTTGTCAATAATATTCAAGGGTTAATCTCATCAAAAATATATTGGCATATTTATTATCAAGCATATTAATAATTCCACATTGCACGTGCGGACACAGTATCATTCAATCAAACAGCAGTCGAGCTTTTATTTACCCTATGCGCTCTTAGTCTCAATTCCTTGTTTGGCATGCCCTAAAACAGACATGACTGTAGCAACCATTGATGAAATGTCTCCCAAGTTAGCAGGTATTATCATAGTATTATTCTCTTTGGCCAAATTCCCGAATTCTGCTATATATTTTTCAGCAATTCTTAAGTTTGCAGCCGTTTCTCCCCCGGTCAGACTTAAAGCGTCAGCAACTTTCCTGATCCCTTCAGCTGTAGCCAGTGCAACAAGCTCAATTTCTTTTGCCTGTCCTTCAGCTTCATTGATGCGCTTCTGTTTCTCCCCTTCAGATACCTGAATTGCTTCCTTCTTTAAACCTTCTGACCTGTTTATACGGGATTGCCTGTCCCCCTCAGATGTAGCAATTGCAGCACGTTTTTCCCGCTCTGCTTTCATTTGCTTTTCCATGGCTTCCATTACGGTTTTCGGCGGGGATATATCCTTAATCTCGTAACGCAAGACCTTGATCCCCCAATTTTGGGCCGCTTCATCTATCGCTGACACCACCTGCTGGTTCAGACTCTCACGTTCTTCAAAAGTTCTGTCCAGTTCAATTTTACCTATCACTGACCTGAGGGAGGTTTGGGCAAGCTGGCTTGCCGCTATTCTATAGTCGTCAATACCATAGGCAGACAGCTTACTGTCAATCACCTGTATATATAGAACACCATCGAGTGAAACAGATACATTGTCAGAGGTAATGCAATCAAGCGAAGGGATCTCCATGACTTCTTCCTTAAGAACACGTCTGTAGGCTATCCTGTCAATGAAGGGAATCAGGACATGAAATCCTGCTCCAATAGACTTGCTGTACTTGCCAAGTCGTTCTATAACAAATTCCGACCTTTGCGGTACAATAATCGCCGTCTTGATTAATATGAGAATTACAATTACAGCTACAACAACGACAACAATCAATGACTCGTTCAATTTCCCCTCCTCATAAAGGTTTCACTTTGAAAGTAAGTCCATCCTCGGACTCTTTCTTCTCTATTAAAACAGATATCCCTTCTGCAATTTCCTCATTTGCAGTAGCCCTCCAAAAACTCCCCATAACTTTAATTTCACCAGGCATATTAGGTGCAATTTTTTTTGTCACAATCGCTGTTTTACCAATTTTCGAATCTGTGTATTTATCATCAATATCATCGGGAGTCCTCCCCTTGAATATCTTCATACTGTATTTCCGCAATGTAAAAAGAAGAATTAAAGATGACACTATAAAGACTAATATTTGGTTCGTTATTTCAACATTAAATAACAAGACAACCAATGCGGTAATCCAACATCCAGCTGTAAAGAAAATCAATATAAACGCCGGCATTATTAATTCGGCAATCAAAAATACAACACCAGCCAAAAACCATATTAGTGAAGGTGAAAGACTCATTTTACACTCCTATAATTTATTTTTTCATCTTAACTTTAGTCACAACGATAAACTCCAGCATACATGTCAGGTAATACAATAGCATATAAAATAACCTCTTAACCTGTGAATGTACAAAAAACCAAACCATAGCCGCCGGCATGCATTCATAGCAGAGATCGGATGCTACCAGCATTGCCAGGAACAAAGCTACGTAAGCTTCCGCATTTCCCAAAGCAGCAGGATCAAAGTCCTGGTGAATATTCCTGGTCAGGTTCTTTAAAGTGTGCTTACCATTCAACCCCGCTACAACTTTCAGTCCATAATCATTAACATTGCAGACTACTCCGGTCCCTCAGAAATCGGCTCTATGGATAATTTCCTGTACCACATTTCAAAGTCATTCTCTTCTTTCAATATGGAGATTTCCTGTTTAGCATATTTTACAGCTTTTTCATAATCTCCCAGCATCTCTGAAACCAGTGCCGCCTGCCTGTATGCCAAAGCATGGCCGGGAGCAATATTAATTATGTACTCAAAATCGCGCAGTGCCTGATCATAATTCCCATATTTAATATTTTTGTTATTAATGAAATTAACTTTTGAGTTATATTCAATTTGCTTTCTAAACAGCCATGACCTGTCCCAATCCGGCCCGTTAAGATATATTATGGCCGAGCTTCCTTCCGTATTTATTACATTATCAGGGACGGTCGGGACTTGCCCTATAAACTCCCTGTGTAAGTCGGTACCGGGAAGCAGCGTGTAAATGCTATGGAAGCACCAGTCCAGTTCCAGCTCCTGACTGAACTTCAGAGTATTTACGATATCCTGTTTGCTTTCAAAGGGAAACCCTACTACAAAATATCCGGATATCCACATATGCGGATAGCGTTCCCGGATTTTTTCAACAAGTGAGACCGTCTCTTTAACCCTTACCGGTTTTTTTATCCTTTTTAA
>PIVU01000099.1 GCA_003354025.1 Nitrospirota bacterium | reverse complement strand
GAATTATTTCAGACAGAGGAAGGGTGATTCTTGAGAATTTATAATTATACAACTTGTCAAACCAATAAGGCTTCCCAATTATAATGAAATAAAAAAGATTCATATAATGTTCATTTATGCCTAAATGATATACTGCAGTTTTTCCAGAGACATCCTGCGCAGGGGCCGGATTAATGAAAATCTGAAAAGTGCCGATAAGGGATGTAGAATCGAATAGTCATGATGTGGATAAGAATATGAATATTAAGGAATATTTAGCTGCAATTGAAAAAACACTGTTCCACCGTAATATTTGCATGGCCGTACTTTTGCTTGCAGGGAGTATAGCTTACCCTTCGTTTGCCTATGGTGAGGATTCCAGACTGGATGTAATAAAGGTTGAAATAGGGCAAGTGGATTCAATTGAGCAGTCAAAAGAACCGGTAACGGATTTTTACTTAAGCGGAGGGGAAAAGGCAGGGGTTATGGCATCAATGGTTCTTGATGTGTACAGGGATAAGCTTGTCCGGACCACAGAAGGAGACAGTATTAATATTAGTGTTCCTGTTGGACAGGTGAAAGTCCTTAAAATATATGAGGACCTGGCCGTTGCCAGAATTGAATCTCTTACTTCTGCAGATAAAACACCGGTCCTGCAATATAAAACGGTCATGCTGGGAGACTATGCTGTTATCAAGAGCAGGAAAGATACTTCACAGAGGCCCGGTGTAGCGGTACTTTCGGACGTCCTTTTCAGGATAAATGAGTGGAAATTAAAACCTGAAGCAAAGAAAGTTCTTTTAAATATTCTTGATCACTACAATATAGAGGGTGATAAACCTATGATTATTGAAGGTCACACATGCAGCCTGGGGCCGGAAAAATATAACCTGGGCCTTTCGGATAAACGGGCCCGAAGTGTGAGGGATTACTTCATTAAGGCAAGGGGGTTGTCTCCGGATAAAATAACCGTAGAATCCTACGGGGAAGAGAAACCGGTTGCGTCAAATAAAACAAAAGAAGGCCGCGTAAAGAACAGGCGGGTTAATATTCGCTTTTTACAACCTGACCAGAAGCAGGAATAAGGATTACATCTTCAGCAGTTCTGCCTTTCTCCATAAAACCAGCAGTGTTCCAATCAGACACAGGCCGGCGCCTGTTGAGATAGCCGTCTGGGTATTTGTATAGTGTGCAAGTGTGCCCAGTGTTAAGTTGCCCAGCGGCGCCATTCCTAGAAACATAGTGGTAAAAGAACTCATGACTCTTCCCCTTAATTCATCGGGCACGGTAATCTGGATTAAACTGTTGGCAGTGGCGATCTGGTTGATTGCGCCAAGTCCCATAAGAAAGAGCATTGCATATGATATCCAGGGGGTTGCAGATAAAGCGAAGATGAAAAGGGCCACCGAAAAGGTTATACCGGCGGCAGCCATGGTGATTCCCTTTTTTGTGCTGTTTCCTCTGAACGCAAGAATTACTGCACCAGTAAAAGCCCCTGCCCCTGCACACCCCATAAGTATGCCGAGACCTTTAACCCCTGTTTCAAGTATGTCTTTTGCATATACAGGAAGAAAATTGATATAGGGGAATCCAAAAAAACTTATTATCCCTGATGCCAGAATGAGAGCATAAACTTCAGGAGTGTTCACAATATATCTCATGCCTTCCTTGAACTCCTTCACTACACCCCGCCTCGGCGCTGTTTTTATTTCTTCAGGTTTAAAACGCATTTTCAGCAGGGCGGCTATGGCGGCAAGATAGCTAAATGAATTTACGAAGAAGCATGCAGCTATTCCGAGATACTGCATAAGGATTCCTGCAATTGCAGGGCCCGTCATTCGGGCGGCATGAAAAGCGGATGAGTTGAGAGCAATGGCATTCAGGAGGTCTTTTTTCCCGACCATCTCTACTAAAAAAGACTGTCTGGCCGGTATTTCAAAGGCGTTTGCTGTACCGATAAAAAAAGCAATAATCAGGATGACCCACACATTGACGGCATTTGCCGCAACGAGTATTGCCATTGTCAGAGCAAGAACGAGAAGGGTAATTTGTGTAGTTAAAATTATATTTTTTTTATGATGCCTGTCTGCAAACACTCCACCTGCCAGGGTAAACAGTAATATGGGAAGTGTTGTTGTCATGCCGGAAAGGCCAAGGAAAAACGGGGAGTCCGTCAAAGTATAGACCAGCCAGTTTTGAGCGGCATGGTGCATCCAGGTGCCGGAGAGGGATATGAGCTGGCCTGACCAGAAGAGTTTGAAGTTTCTGTGTTTCAGGGCTGATAATGCATGGGATGAATTCATCATGTCCAATTCTGAGTTTTGTTATGATTTCAGTCGGTCCATGCCTGTTATTTGGATTTGCGTTTCTTCTTTGTTTTTTTCTTTACCGTTGTTGTGGATTTTGTTTTTATTTTTGGGGGCTGTGTGCTTTTGAAAAACAGCACACCTAGAGGAGGTAGAGTGATTGAGATGGAGTGGTCCTTTCCCTGTGCAGGGACATCCGAGGCTTCTACTCGTCCGGCGTTTCCGCATCCGCTGCCGCCGTATATTTCAGAGTCACTGTTCAGTATCTCCCTCCAGGTGCCTCCTCTGGGTACTCCAACTGTATAATCCTGTCGAGGGACACTTGTGAAATTAAAAACAATGACTATTATCTCTCCTTTGTTTTTTCCTGTGCGCATGAAACTCAGGATGCTTTGTTCCCAGTCGTGAACATCAATCCACTTAAACCCGTCGTTGGAAAAATCCAGTTCGTATAAAGCGGGCTCTTTTTTGTAGAGATGGTTCAGGTCTTTTACCCAGTTCTGTATCCCCTGATGGGAGGGATATTCAAGGACGTGCCATTCAAGACTTTCGTCATGGTTCCATTCTTTCCACTGTGCGAACTCACAGCCCATGAAAAGCAGTTTTTTGCCGGGGTGTCCATACATATATCCGAACATAAGCCTCAAATTTGCATTGCTCTGCCACTCGTCACCGGGCATTTTCCTGATAAGTGACCCCTTGCCGTGTACAACTTCGTCATGAGACAGAGGAAGGGTAAAGTTCTCGGAGAATGCATACCATATACTGAAGGTGAGCTGGTCATGGTGATACTTTCTGAAAACAGAGTCCTTTGACATATACTTCAGTGTGTCATGCATCCAGCCCATGTTCCATTTCAAGCCGAACCCAAGCCCTCCCAAATATGGAGGCCTGGTGACCATGGGCCACTCTGTTGACTCTTCGGCGAATGTCTGAACGTCCGGGAAAGAAGTGTAGACAGCTTCATTAAGCTTTTTTAAAAATTCTATGGCATCAAGGTCTTCATTGCCGCCGTGCTTGTTCGGTGTCCACTCACCCTGTTTACGTGCGTAATTAAGGTAAAGTATTGATGCTACAGCGTCAACTCTTATGCCGTCGATATGGTACTTGTCAAGCCAGAAAAGTGCGCTGCTGATAAGAAAATTTCTAACTTCGTTTCTTCCGTAATTGAATACCGAGCTTTTCCATTCGGGATGAAAGCCCTTTTGGGGGTCTTCGTGTTCATAGAGGTAAGTGCCGTCAAAATATGCAAGGCCGTGCTCATCAGATGGGAAATGTGAAGGGACCCAGTCCAATATAACACCGATTCCGTGCTGATGCATATGGTCAACGAGATACATAAAATCCTGGGGAGTTCCATATCTGCTTGTGGGAGCAAAATACCCTGTTGTCTGATAACCCCATGATCCGTAAAAGGGATGCTCTGTTACGGGCATGAGTTCAACATGGGTAAAGCCCATTTTCTTTACATAGGCAGCGAGTTCGTGGGCCAGTTCCCTGTATGTCAGATGCCTGTTGTCTTCTTCAGGGACGCGTTTCCAGGACCCGGGATGGACTTCGTATATGGAAATGGGTGATTGCAGTGCATTTATTTTTTTACGCCTGCTCATCCATTTCTTGTCTTTCCACTCGTATTCAAGGTCCCACACCTTCGATGCTGTCTTGGGAGGATTTTCCCAGTAAAACGCATAGGGATCGCCTTTGTCTACGCTGTAATTGTCATGCTTTGAAATAATATTGTATTTATATATTTCTATATCGGCACAGGGAATGAATCCCTCCCAGATACCGGTCATGTCTGACCTTGAAATGAGCTTGTGAGACTTACTGTTCCATCCGTTAAAATCTCCTATAACAGAAACTTCTGCTGCATTCGGGGCCCATACCGCAAAATAAATGCCTGTTTCTCCTTTGACGTTCATAGGGTGAGAACCGAGCTTATCATAAAGTCTGAAGTGGTTCCCCTGCTTGAAGAGATAAATGTCCTGTTCAGTGAATCGGCTTATTGAATGACTTACCGAGTCATTTGCTTTTATTTTTGAATGTGCCTCTTTTGTGCCGGATTTGTGCCGAACCATAAATCTCCTCAAAGAAACATCAATGTTGTACAGCTAGTGAGTATCCATTATATTAGAAATGCATTATATGTGCAAAGAAATTGTTGTGTCCTAAATGACCATGTTGTTTTAACAGGGATGACAGTAATACAGGGTTTAATGATAGGCGGGTCAGTTTTGAGTAACAATTTGATTTATTAGAATATATTCTTAATATTAAGAAATGTTGGACTAAAGTTAAGTCACATAGGGGTCGAAATAAATTATATATATGCTTAAGGTATACTGTAGATTATCGTTATGTATTTTCTTATAAAAGGAACAAATCACTGATGGATGCACTTCAAGCTCTTCTCAAGGATATAGCAACACTTCCATCCCTGCCTGCAATTGCCATGCGGATTATTCAGGAGGTGAAAAAGGACAAGTCCTCTATGAATGAGCTTGCCAGAGTCATATCTGTTGACCCTGCATTGACGACCAAGATTCTTCGTATAGCCAATTCATCGTTTTATGCACTCCCTTATAAAGTAGAGTCTATTGATAAAGCAGTGAACATACTCGGTCTTGAGGCCCTTAAAAATATTGCACTGTCTTTTGTAATAGTCCGGGGATTCAAAAGAAACAAGGTCGATGAGTTTGATCATGAACTTTTCTGGAAGAGGTCAATAACCGCAGCAGTGAGTGCGGAGATGATTGCTTCAAAAATGGGGTTGACCAGGGCAGATACGTTTGTAACACCACTACTTATGGACGTGGGAGTATTTGTAATGTATTTGAGCCGGCCCGATGATTATCTTAAGGTTGTGAATAAGAAAAAAATATCGCGTCTAAAAACCCATGAAGCTGAAAGGGAAGTATTTGGCTTTGATCACATGGATGTTGGATCTGAAATATTGAAAGAATGGGGTATCCCTGAAGAGATTTATCGGCCCATTTCTTATCATCATAAACGCGAAGAATGCCCGGCGGAATTAAGCGATATTGTCGATGTTCTTATGCTTGCGGACCTTTCGTCATCAGTTTATCATGGTAATAAAAGTATTGAGAAATTTGCGGAATTACGAGAACACCTCCAGAAAAAGCTAAAGATAACAGAGGAAGAAGTCCGTGATTTTACGGATTCAATTGCGGAGAAGACCGTTGAGATACTATCCTCCTTTGAAATTGATCCAGGTGACATGAAGCCCTATTCCCGGATTCTTGAAGAAGCCAATGAAGAACTGGGAAAGCTGAACCTTTCCTATGAACAGCTTGTCATGGAACTGAAACAGGCCCAGCAAATGGCCGAGAAGCTGGCTGTAGAGGCGTGGGAGGCCCAGGAAAGGCTGAGGGAACTCGCGGTAACAGACGGTCTTACTAATTTGTATAATCACCGGTATTTTCAGGACCTTATCGAAAAGGAACTGCCCAGAGTTGAAAGATATAACCATGTACTGTCCATCATTATGCTGGACATTGACCATTTTAAGAGTATTAATGATACCTATGGTCATCCCCAGGGAGACATTGTACTCCGTACTATAGCTGATATCTTTCAGGAAACGGTCAGGAAACCGGATACAGTGGCCCGATATGGAGGGGAAGAATTTGTAATTGTACTGCCCGAGACAGATATTAAAGGAGCGGTTGTACTTGCTGAGCGTCTCAGAAAGCTGGTAGAAAAGCGGGAAATTAAACTGGAAGAAAAAACTATCACTATTACAATCAGTCTTGGAGTAACCACCTATGAAACGAGTAAAGGCCGTAAATCCAAGGCAGAGATTATGTATGCGGCAGATAAGGCGCTGTATAACTCCAAGAAGACGGGCAGAAACAAACTTAGCATATTAGTCTAGAAACCCGGCAAGGGTTTACCTCTACCTCAATCCTGACCTTTTTTTCTTAATCTTTCCTTATAACAGTGTAAAATTGTAAAATGTGTCTTAACTTTGCAAGGTTATATACTTGATTATTGCAATAATGGAGGATAAGTGGAACTTTACAGACTGGGAATAGATGAAGCCCGCACAGCTCTTGATAAGGGTGAAATAAGTCCGGTAGACCTTACAAAGGCTGTACTTGATAGAATAGAAGCCGTAGATGAGAAGGTCCGCTCATATGTGACTGTAGCAGGAGAGCGGGCGCTGCGTCAGGCAGCAGACGCTGAAATCTTGTTGAAGGAAGGCAAAAAACAGACCCTTCTAGGCATACCGCTTGCGATCAAAGACAATATCTGCACTAAAGGTGTTAAGACGACCTGCTCTTCAAAAATACTGGAAAATTTTGTGCCGCCCTATGAAAGCACAGTAACGAAAAGATTGAATGATCAGGGATATATTCTGACAGGCAAAACAAACCTTGATGAGTTTGCAATGGGATCTTCTACTGAAAATTCAGCATTTGGTCTTACAAAAAACCCATGGGATTTTGAACGTATCCCGGGGGGCTCAAGCGGCGGGTCAGCTGCTGCGGTTGCTGCTGATGAATGCATGGCGGCTCTCGGCTCAGACACTGGGGGATCTATCAGACAGCCTGCTGCGTTCTGCGGAGTTGTAGGGCTGAAGCCTACATATGGAAGGGTCCCGAGATATGGTCTTGTTGCTTTTGCTTCTTCACTCGACCAGATAGGACCTCTTACAAAGAATGTGAAAGACTCAGCAGTACTCATGAATATCATCTCCGGCCATGACATTTATGATTCAACATCTGCGGATGTGCCTGTGCCGGATTTTACATCATTGCTTGGTCAGGATATTAAAGGTATGAAAATAGGGGTGCCTGCAGAGTATTTTATTGAGGGAGTAGATAGTGAAGTACAGGCTTCCGTGAAGGAGGCGATTCAAAAAATGGAATCACTTGGAGCTGTCCCTGTAGAAATATCGCTTCCTCATACAGAGTATGCGACGGCAACATATTATATTCTTGCAACATCGGAAGCGTCGTCGAACCTGGCGCGGTATGACGGAGTTAAATATGGCCTTAGGGTCGAGGGTGATGACCTTATTGATATGTACATGAAAACACGTGAAGCCGGTTTTGGGGCGGAAGTGAAGAGACGTATTATCCTGGGGACATATTCGCTGTCTTCAGGATATTATGATGCATATTACAAAAAAGCCCAGCAGGCAAGGACACTGATTGTTCAGGATTTTGAAAAGGCATTTGAAAGTGTTGACGTAATTGTAACACCGACAACTCCTACTCCAGCATTCAGGGCAGGGGAAAAAACTGACGATCCTCTGCAGATGTACCTGTCTGATATTTTTACCATATCCGTAAACCTTGCAGGAGCTCCGGCAATATCCGTTCCTTGCGGATATACGTCTAATAATTTGCCGGTAGGGCTGCAGATAATAGGCAAGCATTTTGATGAGGCTTCTGTGCTGAAAACCGCCTATGCATTTGAGCAGGCTACGGAATGGCATAAGAGGAAACCGGAATTATAACAACAAGGCACAAAGTGGGTCGATACGACTAAACGCCGGCACAGAGGCACAAAGATAAAGACACACATTTATGTAAATGTCCGAAGAAATGTGGAGATAATTAATGCAATATGAAGCTGTAATAGGTCTTGAGATTCATGCTCAGTTATTGACGGAGACTAAGATATTCTGCGGGTGTTCTACAAAATTCGGTTCGGATCCGAACACGCAGACCTGTCCTGTCTGTATAGGCATGCCCGGTGTACTGCCCGTCATGAACAGAAAGGCGATAGAGTATGTTGTGAGAACAGGCCTTTCTACAAATTGTGAAATCCCCCTGCTTAGCAGGTTTGCCCGTAAGAACTATTTCTACCCCGATCTTCCCAAGGGTTATCAGATAAGCCAGTTTGAGATGCCGTTATGCGGAGAGGGGTTTGTAGATATTATTGTAGAGGGCGACCACAGGAAAATAGGTTTGACAAGGATCCACCTCGAAGAGGACGCTGGTAAAAATATTCACGCAGAGCATGGAAACGAGAGTTTTGTTGACCTGAACAGGGCAGGTGTCCCTCTCATGGAGATAGTGTCTGAACCGGATATCAGGACATCGAAAGAAGCGGTTGAGTTCGTGAAGAAATTACGCGCGATAGTACGATATATAGGGGTGTGTGACGGTAATATGGACCAGGGCTCGCTCCGCTGTGATGCTAATGTGTCTGTACGTCCTGTTGGAGAGAAAGAGTTGGGCACAAAGGCTGAAATAAAAAATATGAACTCATTCAGGTTTATTGAAAAAGCCCTTGATTATGAAATAAAGCGGCAGATAAAAGCCCTTCGGGATGGTGAACGAATAATACAGGAAACCCGGCTGTGGAATACTGACAAAGGTATAACAGAATCAATGAGATCAAAAGAGGAGGCCCATGACTACCGATATTTCCCTGATCCGGATTTGATGCCTATTGAGTTGGAGCAGTCATGGATTGACGGAGTAAGGGGTGGTATTGTTGAACTTCCCGACACGAAACGTGAAAGGTTTATAAGTGATTACAACCTGCCTGAGCAGGACGCTGATTTGCTCACATCGGAGCAGAGCATGGCTGACTGGTTTGAGCAGGCCGTGGATCTGGGCGGTGATTCCAGAAGTGTAAGCAACTGGATAAAGGGAGAGATGTCTAGACTTCTTAACGATGATAATAAACTGATCGAGGACTGCACAATCACTCCCGGACTTCTTGTAGGCATGCTTTCGCTTATTGACAAAGGTACAATCAGCGGTAAAATTGCCAAGACAGTTTTTGAGAAGATGTACAGGACAGGAAAAGAGGCTGCTGTAATTGTTGAGGAAAAAGGTCTTGTTCAGATGAGCGATGAATCGGGCATCGAGGCAATTGTGGATGACATATTAAGTAAGAGCCCCGGTGAAATTGAGAGGTTCAAAGGTGGAGACGCAAAGCTCATGGGCTTTTTTGTAGGACAGGTAATGAAAGAAACCAAAGGCAAAGCAAATCCGAAAATTGTTAACGAGCTGTTGAGGAAGAAACTAAAATAATAAAAGGGTCCAAGGATTCAAGGAGTCGAGGGTTCAAGGGTAAAAACAAAAACATGCTTTCTCTTTTCACTCGAACCCTCGAATCCTTGAATCCTGGAACCCTGTTTTTATAATTATGGAAACCATTCTCATAGTTGAAGACAAAGAGTCATTGGCCCAAATGCTTAAGGAGACTCTTGAGCTTGGAGGCTATGAGGTTATTGTTGCCAGTGATGGCGCCGAAGGGATTAAGAGAATTAAGGACAGCAGGCTGGATGTTGTTCTGACTGATCTTAAACTGCCTAAAAAAAATGGCCTTGATGTGCTTAAAATATCCAAGGACAGAAACCCCCTCGTCCCGGTCATTGTAATGACAGCCTACGGGTCTATTGAAACTTCTGTAAATGCTATGAAGTTAGGGGCTTTTGATTTTATAACTAAACCGCTTGATACGGATTATCTGCAGTTGCTTATAGCGAGATCTCTGAAGAACCAGAGGCTGATAAAAGAAAATTTCCTGCTTAAAGATGAATTGTCACATCAGGTGGGAACGCCCAACATTATTGGAAAAAGTCCCGTAATGGTAGATCTGGCAAAGAGTATTCAAAAAGTGGCTGCAGCCAAAACAACAGTTCTTCTCTTGGGAGAATCCGGGACTGGCAAGGAACTTTTTGCAAGGGCCATTCATGATTTAAGCCCCCGTAATAAGCAGCCTTTTGTTCCGATTAATTGTGCTGCCATACCAAGGGACCTGCTCGAGTCTGAGCTGTTCGGCTATGAAAAAGGTGCTTTTACAGGTGCTACAGACAGGAAACAGGGTAAGTTAGGGCTTGCTGACAAGGGGACGGTTTTTCTTGATGAGATCGGGGAAATGGATGTGGGCCTTCAAGCAAAAGTCCTGAGGACTCTGCAGGAAGAAGAAATTGACAGGGTAGGCGGTACCAACTCAGTTAAAGTAGATATAAGAATTATTGCTGCTACCAACAAAGATCTGGAGACTGCAGTGGCTGAGAAGAAGTTCAGGGAAGACTTATATTATCGGCTGAGTGTCTTTCCTTTGACTGTTCCGTCGCTGCGGGAGAGAACAGATGATATACCGGCCCTTGTTGAGCATTTTATATCAAAATACTCCCTGGAAATGAATATCCACCACAAAAACGTCAGCCAGGGAGCATTGGATGCATTGCAGAAGTACTCATGGAAAGGTAATGTCAGGGAACTGGAGAATGTAATGGAAAGGGCATTGATTCTTTGTGAAGGAGATACAATAGATAGGAAACACCTCGGATTGGCTGCATCGTCATCAGAAGAGACAATGGGCGATATTCCTATGGATGGGACTCTTGAGGATGCATCAAGGGCGGCCCTGAAGATTGTGGAATCAAAACGAATAATAAGGGCACTCGAAGATACTGGCTGGAACAAGACACGGGCTGCCGAGATCCTGAAGGTCAGTTATAAAACATTGCTGACAAAGATTAAGGATTATGAGATAGAGAGTTAAAATAAAGGGTTCGAGGGGTCAAGGATTCCAGGGGTCTAGTGAATAAAGAAAGTATTTATTAATTCGTTACCCTTGAATCCTTGACCCCTTGAATCCTCGAACCCTGAATTTTGGAGTTTCTATTTGTGGATCATATTTGCTCTCTTAACTGCGCTGACCCTTTCAACCAGTGACGCGTTAACAAAGCGTGCTCTATCTTCCCGAAATGAGTATTTTGTAGCATGGGCCAGGCTGGTATTCTCCCTTCCTGTTTTTATAGGCACCTTTGTTTTTGTCCAAATACCTTCTCTTGATGCCACGTTCTGGATAGTTGTAGTCTGTTCGCTTCCACTGGAAATAGCTGCCATGATCCTATACACGAAAGCACTGAAAATCTCTCCTATAAGCATGACAGTGCCCTTTCTTGCCTTGACTCCTGTTTTTTTGATTATTACTTCAAACATCCTTCTTGGAGAAAAAGTTTCACCATATGGCGCAGTCGGTATCATACTTATGGCAATTGGCGCCTACGCGCTTAATATCCACAAAATCAGGCATGATCTTCTTGAACCTCTTAAGGCCGTGTTGAGAGAAAAGGGATCGGTCATGATGATCATAGTTGCGTTTATTTTCAGTATTACCGCCTCGCTGGGAAAATTGGCCATTGAGCATTCATCGCCGGTTTTCTTTGGCAGCTTTTATTTTATACTTGTACTGATTTGTTTTACTCCAATAGCTTATAAAATGAATGGGAATAATCTTACTATAAAAAAAGAAGACATAAAGCCTCTTGCATTTATCGGGCTTACCTTTTCATGTATGATAATTTTTCATATGATCTCAATTAGTATGACAAAAGTCGCATATATGATTGCTGTAAAGAGGACAAGTCTTTTATTTAGCATAGGTTTCGGCTACTTTTTGTTTAAAGAGGAAAAGATAGCTGAAAAAGCGCTTGGTGGTTCCCTGATGCTTGCAGGTTTCATTGTTATAGTGCTTGGCCGGTGACGGAACGCAGGAAGAGTAGAATGAGAAGTGTGGAATAGATGGGTATATTTAATA
>PIVU01000590.1 GCA_003354025.1 Nitrospirota bacterium | reverse complement strand
CCGATTAGTCGATATTCTGCCACGGTATTGTGATTAAATTCGATTTGGATTTTTACATCCCTAGCGATGGGAAATAGCGTAGAGCTAGCTTCATCCACCAATACTTTACGTGCCTCATTCAGCGTATCGATATAAGCAGCGTTACCGTTACCATTTTGTGCTAAAGCCTGCATCAGTGCATCATTATAGTCGCCCTGACCAAAGCCAAGTACGGAGAGAAAAATACCACTCTCACGCTTGCGTTCGATGAAACCTTTGAGTTCTTCACGGTTGGTAATACCTACATTAAAGTCACCATCGGTTGCCAGAATCACGCGATTCACACCATTTTTATTGAAATTCTGTTCTGCCAGTGCATAGGCCCGTTTGATGCCTTGCGCACCTGCCGTGGAACCGCCAGATTGCAGCCGCTCCAGTGCGGAAAGAATTTTATATTTTTCCTTCACCTTGGTTGGCTTCAAAACCGTCCCGGCACTACCAGCATAGGTGACAATAGATACCGTATCTTCCGGTTGAAGGTTCTCAACCATTAATCGGAATGCGTTTTTTAATAAGGGCAGTTTATCAGGCTCATTCATTGAGCCAGAAACATCTAGAAGAAATACAAGATTAGATTTAGGTTTTTCTGTTGGAATGATGTCATGCCCCTTAATGCCAATATGCAGCAGTTTTGTGTGCTTGTTCCA
>PIVU01000317.1 GCA_003354025.1 Nitrospirota bacterium | reverse complement strand
CCTTGAGAATGATAACATGCAATTGGCCGATTTGAGCATTATGAAATATCGTATGCCAAATAGCCATTACTGGCTTGCATTCGAGACCAATGTTTTGTTATCTGCTAATTGTTTTTACTATTTACGATAAATGTCTTTTCTATGTCGAACGTGATAAATAACGATAATTCTTTTATCATTATCAACTTGATAGATTACCCGATAGTCCCCAATGCGGATGCGGTAGCTTGATTCAGAGCCCTGAAGTTTTCTGTGTTTTGATGGAAAAGGATCGTCAGACAGAGAGTTAATAGCTTCGAGAATTCGAGATATAAATTGTTTATCAATTCCTCTTAAATCTTTTTCAGCAGAATGCTTCCACTGAATTTCATAAGAGGCCATCTGCTTCCAATCGTTTTTTTAATTCATTAAAGCTGGTTGTTGATTCGTCTTTTCGCTCAGCAATAACAGCAAGGTCATGAATGTCTTCCAGTAAATCCTCATATTCGTCAACTGGCAATACAACTGCAGTCTTTTGACCACTTTCATCAACCAAATATTGTGCTTTTCCCATCACGTCCTCCATCTAGTGTCTTAATCAAATTGTAACATATTCTCTTTATTTCTATTATTTTTTTTGCAGATTTACAGATATTACTATTTAAGGATTATACTCTTTATTCCCTTCTGGAGATGTCCATCCGTATATTTGTTACGTCCCACCAATACGAGACCGCTTTTAGGGGTCTAATTCCCACCTAACCGGTACCAGATACCGGGTACTTATTCCCAGCAAAACGAGACCGGTATTTTGGGGTTCATTCCCAGGTAACCGAGACCACCTGAGAAAGCTGTTATCATGTCTTCTGTTGAATTGATAAAGGAGGCATTGATGAGCAAGCAGAACAGGAGGCGGTTAATGGAGAGGAAGATAGTAGAACAACTGGTATCGGGCAAAAGTTTTAATGCAGTATGCCGTGATCTGAAGGCAGGGAGGAATCGAGTGTCACATATAAGGGAAATGGCGCGGGAATACGGATATCTGGACGGGAGCACACCGATTCCCCCTTATCCTGAAGCACTATTCCCCGACCCAGTAGATGGGCGGTCATTGCAGAAGTCAGAGGCGGATATACAATTACAGGGGCAGAAGAAATGGATTGAAGATCGTCTGCAGGCTGGATGGCAGCCGATCAGTATACATGAAGAGCTTTCGGTGAATATAGGACGTTCAAGCTTTTACCGGTTTTTACATAGGTATAAACTGACAAGTCTTGGAGAGGAAGCACGGAGAAAGGTTGTCGGAGAGATTATCCATTCACCCGGGGAGGCCCTTCTTATTGACTGGGGCAAGCTCAGGGATGTAATAGATCCTGAAACCGGCAAGAAGCGGACCCTCTGGGCTTTTGTCGGGATAATGGGACACTCAAGATACATGATGGTCCGTCTTGTATGGACACACGATGTAATAACAACGCTGACAGTACTTGAAGATATAATCAAAGAATTGGACGGTGTGCCAAAAAAGATCGTTTCAGACAATCCAAAGTGCTTTGCCATTGAAGCCTCAAAGTATGAACCCCTCTTAAACCCAGCATATGAAAGGTTTGCCGCGCATTACGGGACCCTGATTGAATGTCTACCACCCCGAACTCCGCAACTGAAAGGAAAAGTAGAGAGAATGATGCCTTTTGTAAGAAGACTATACCAGGCACATGGCAGTGAATGGTACGGGCTTGCCGAGTCTCAGGAGTATATCAACAGAAAGGTTACAATTGCCAATGAACGAATACACGGCACTACACGCAAAAGACCTGTTGATGTATTTTCAGAAGAAGAAAAAGCAGCATTAAAATCTTTACCGGCAATTGCATATGAGATTGAAGAGTTTCATGAAGGCAAAGTGAGAAAGGACGGCCATGTGCGTTTCCGCAACAAATACTACTCCGTAGAGGAGGAACACATTGGCTGGAAAGTGATAATAATAGGGAATTCCACACAAGTGTCCATCTATCATAAGGGCAAGTTGATAGAAGTTCATGATCGCATTACCGACCCTTACATATCCAAAAGCACAAAAGACTGCCACAAGGCCCCTTGGGAGCGTTCAATCAAGGAAGGCTCTTACTATCGAAAGAGGGCCGCAAAGCTTGGACCGTATGTTGAAGAGGTTGTGGTCAGACTGCTGAAACAGGGCAACGGGTTTATTGATACAAGAAAGATATGGGGAATACTTGCCCTGGATAAGAAGTATACGGATCTGCAGATAAACGAGGCATGCAGGAAGGCTTTATCCGTAGAGGCTTACAACTACAGAAGTATTCTGGCATTGCTGCAACTTGACGTAGAAATGCAGGCCGAACAAAAGACAGGCAAAGATGTACTGCCACAAAATACAAAGAAATATAAATTCACAAGACCCATAGAGGAATATCAACACCTATTAATCCCAGGAGGTAACGATGAACATCGAGACAGTCAATAATCAGTTTAAAACTCTCAAGCTTCATACGGCAGCAATAGAGCTGCAGGAGGTGCTTGTAAAGCACAAAAAGGCAGTATCCCTGTCATGGATAAGTGAATTACTGGAACGTGAAATTGATGCCCGAAGAGAAAAGTCCCTGATGGCACGAATCAAGAAAGCCAATTTCCCGGAGATCACAACACTGGAAACATTCGACTGGTCCTTTAACCCGAAAATCAATGAACAGCAGATTCATGAATTGGCTACATTGAACTTCATTGCAAACCATCAGATCTGTCTCTTTCTGGGTCAACCGGGGACAGGAAAAACACATCTGGCACTGGCCATAGGAATACTTGCAGCAAACAGAGGCTATCGTGTCTACTGTAACAGCTTAAAGAA
>PIVU01000098.1 GCA_003354025.1 Nitrospirota bacterium | reverse complement strand
GAGAACTGGTTGAGTTTGCCCACCAGAAATTTCAGGAGATTAACGAAAGTTATCAGGCTTTAAGAAAGCAGAGGGGATTTTAACCCGAAGTTCGGCCATCGCTTTATGAGTTCCATCAAAAAGTTCTAGCAACTTAGAATAGCCCGCAAAAATCAATATAAAAACCGTAGACCTGATAATCATATAAAGCACCCATTTTTTATCGTAACCTTGCCTACCGGCAGGCAGGTTCGTAATTTATAACTAGGAATTAAAATAAAATGGTAGGCGATGGTGGTTTCGAACCACCGGCCTCTGCCGTGTGAAGGCAGCGCTCTCCCCCTGAGCTAATCGCCCTGACCATTTATGATGAATTTATTTTATAGGAGCAATGGGTATTCTGCAAGAAACAGGGCAGGCCTCTGTATGCTGGTAATTTTTTTTAACGGGGGGGGGGTGACAGCCCGATATATGTGTGATATTTGTGAAATAAGAAATTGAACATATAACCTGTCACCCCAAACGGTAAAGTGCGGGCAACTGCATGGCACAAAGCCACCTGTCCTGCAGGGATAGAGGGGCTTCTGTGATGATGGTGTGTAATAAAGCAACTATTATTGCAAAAAGGTAAAGTACAGGAAACTGTACGGCACAAAACCACCTTTCCAATTTGAATCTGGAACGAGGGGTTGCTGAGGTGACAGTCTAATTATCAGACAGCCTGTTCAGGAATGGACAGGCTGTTTTCATTTAGAGGCCGAACCAGTCCTTTAAATTCAGATTGAGTTTCTCATTTTCAGCATCAGTCAGTTTTGCGCTAAACTGTCCGATACGTATCGATACCTTTGTATTATTATTCCACGGCCACCATGCACCAAAAAGAAATGCATCACCTGCCGGGTCTGAAGTATAGAGGACTTGCCCGGACATCATACCTCCAATGCCGTGAATTACGTCCTTTACAAGACCAGGCGAATTGGTAATGCTTTTATGATCCCATGATGAAGTAAGGTGGCGTTGAACGATCTCAAGGACAGGGCTCCTGTTATTTACAGAAAACTGTGTCAGGGCGGTAGAAAAACGGCCGTCCCATTCCCAGGTCAATAAGTCCAGGGATTCTTTTACAATCTGACAACATGTATTCTCAAGGTCTGCTCTGATTTGGTCTTTCATGACATTATGTCCAGTACTGATCTTAACATGGCAAGTGAGTGTTGACAACTTGCCTTTAAATGATAACGTGGGTTCGATTCACCTACTGTCCACTTTGTTTTGCTGATGCATATCCTGCACAACTCGAGTCCTCAGGCTTGTCGAATTGGATTACTGCAATAACTCAAAATATCTGATATTCACAGTTCCATCAGTAATATTGATGTCTCCCTGAAGTGAAGTGACCCCTGTTATGGTCGAATATGCACCATTATAACCGCCTTCCAGTGTTACTGACTTGGCTGCATTGATGGTGAGGTTTTCGGCAAAGGTAACATTTACGCACTGGATGGTATCTCCGTCTGCAGCTAAGTTATAGGCTTCCTGTAAGGACATATAGTAAGAGGGTGTTCCCCCGTTAATCCTTGTGGGAGGGCCGATTGAAGAACTGTTGTCATCAAAATCAAGCTTATTTAAGACATAGCCCGGAGGTCCGCCAGGCTGAGAGCATTGCTGCAGTGATAGTATATATGTTCCATAGCCGTCACCGTCATTATCCTGATACCATAATGTATCTGGATTAATTGCAGGGTCCGTATCATCACAGTCTGAATTGTCCAGGATATAGCCTGCCGGTTCTGCGCATTGCTGAAGATATACAGCCGTGCTTCCATAACCGTCTTCGTCTGAATCAGGATGCCATAGAGTTCCAGGATTTATTACTGGATCTGTATCATCACAGTCTGTGTTGTCCGTCACATAACCTTCCGATGCAATACAGTCCTGATACTGGGCTCCGGGATTTCCATATCCATCCAGATCAAAGTCTCTGTAGAGAGATACAGGAGTGCAAGCGGATGTTGTGCCGGAAATTTGTTTGTCCCCGAAAAAATAGGCTACGTAAGATATGTCGCCTGCCCTGTAGTCAACGTCAAAGCTGAATCCGCCCTGAGCTTCTCCTGAAAGTAAGTCATAGGCAAAGTCCGTTGAATAAGAATTCAAATATGAAATGGTATATGATCCTGTCCAGGGCAGCCCGTCCCATCCAGCCGGGAGAGATATCCCTGTTAGTGCAGCATCATGAGTGAAGTATAAATACACTTCATGCAGACCTTCTCCTTCAGTGGAGGTGTTGTAGATGGTGTAGTTATACTGCCAGCTCCCACCGAGGTCCGTTTCATGATACTCCACGATAACTCCCGGTACAGCCCATGCAATTGAAGCCATCATTAATATCACCGCAGCAATAGTTGCCGATGTAATGGACCGTTTGTTTTTCATAAAGAGGTTTTTATCTCCTCATTAGACCGGGAAGGTGTCTCCGGCAGAGAGGTGTGTTTTGTGTTCATGGAATTATACGTTGCTATTTCAGTTTTAATCGTCTCGATCACCGCAGGAATTGTGTCCCCGATTTGCGGAGACAGTTCAGTCCCCCATTCGATCCGGGCAGGCTCTATTCCTATTACGATTACATCAGTCAGCGAGGTCCTGCCCGCGAGGAACATTACACGCGACATGTCAAACCCATGCATCGATGCCACATAATCAGACTTGAAACAATTGCCTAAAGGAACACGATAGACTGTTCCAGGCTCGTGGCCCGCTTTCATTGCATCTATGATAAAGATATGGTCAGCCCTCTCGATTTCGGGAATTGCGTCAAGTAAGGCAGTCCCTACTTCAAGCGTTATGATATTCGGCGGCAAATTTTCCTGCTGAAGAGCACGCGCTGCATGAACGCCAACGCCCTCATCGCTGAGAAGAAGATTGCCTATGCCGAGAATTAGTGTTTTCATGACTATGGTCGTACTCCTGCATTTACTACTACAACGGGTTTCCCTTCGGGCCGCATAACATGCACGGCACAGGAAAGACAGGGGTCAAAGGAATGGATGACGCGCAGCACCTCGATGGGCTGTTCCGGGTCACTGACTGCTGTTCCAATAAGGGCACGCTCCATAGGACCGCGGTTGCCTCTTGAGTCTTTGGGAGATGCGTTCCAGCAGGTTGGAGTTAACACCTGGTAATTATCAATAGCCGGCCCGCTAACTGGAGAAGAACCGTCAACAGTGGTTGATACCCAGTGACCCAGAGCTCCGCGCGGCGCTTCGGTAAGTCCTGCCCCTGATGCATCATAAGGAGTATTAAAAGTGCTGAAAACGTTCCCGCCTGTTGAAAGCTCGCCGAGCCATTGATTCATGGCATTACCAATTTTGAGAGCTTCCAGGGCGCGAGCCATGTGGCGGTCCATAACGGAAATGCCGTTGCTGTAGTCGCCGTTTATCCACATTCTGGCAAGAGGCCCGCACTCCATAGGCTTGCCATGGTACCTTGGCGCTTTGAGCCAGCTATATGCATTCGTTTTTGTTGAGGGGTCAACGATAACAGTACTTCCATTAGCCGGGTTTTGATTATTGGTAGAATCATCATACCAGGAATAAGTGACATGCTCTTTGATGTTATCTATTGATACCGGTTGGACATTCCCAGGCATGGAGTCGAAAATATAACCGCGGTCCAGAAGTTTGTCGGGGCTGCCGGTATCATCCAGATCAAACACACCGTATGACAGAAGGTTGCCAGGCCCTTTGCCGATACTGCTGTAGTCCGGATAGATTGATTGCAGAAGCTGGACATCGGGAATATAGTTGTTATTGATAAAAGTAATCAGATTATTTAGATAGGAAGTAAAGGCTGAAATCATGCTGGAGGTTGGTTTGGTTGTAAATCCGCCTGCCTGAAATGCCGGCGGTGATGGCATTCTTCCTCCGAATATGGCCGCCATCTCCTGGGCTTCCCTGCGCATGGTGACAGCAGTTACGAAATTGACTGCAATCTGCGACAGGCTGGTGGGGTCCCTCATATCCACGTTCCAGCAAGAAGTCCAGGGGGCGCTCGGAGGCGGCGCAACATAGTCGAGAGAGGCCAGGAGGTAAAAATGAAGAATATGGGAGGCAATGAAATTTGATCCCAATACCAGATTTCTCAGGATCCGTGCGTCCGTCGGAATGGTTAATCCTGCTGCGCTCTCCAGCGCTTTTGTTGAAGCCATGCCGTGCGATACAGGGCATACGCCGCAAATCCGTTCCGTCAGGTAAGGAGCATCCAGAGGGTCCCGTCCCTGGAGTATCAATTCAAAGCCGCGGAACTGGGTCCCGGAGCACTGGGCATCGGTAACCTGCTGTACGTTGTCAACGGTATCAATGGTCACCTGGACTTTCATATGTCCTTCTATCCGGGTTACGGGATCAACGATTGTGATAGTTGCCATTCCTGTCTCCTATATAAAAACTGCAATTCTAATAAACATCTGCCGGCTTTTAATCTTCAAAACCACCTTCTGGTCCGTGGTGGCATCCTAAGCAATGGTTTTGGGGCTCAAAACCATCGTGCATCGGAGCCACTGCCATGGTGCTGAATAATGGGGCAAATTCGTCAGGAAATCCGTTTTCAGTGCAGCCCTGACACAGGGAATCAGCTCCGTTTCCGTCGGGACCGATAGTACCGACACACCAGTTTACGCCGTTGTTCCATTTGCGGGTCGGACAGTCTGCAAAGGTCATCCTCCCCTTGCATCCAAGACTATTCGTGCAGCACCCGGTATCATTCAAGGAGTTTGCCCGTGGCGCAGTTTGCCTGGAACACTGACTGTGGACCGTCGCACCGTAGAGGGCAGTAGGCCTGTTATACACATCAAGGTCAATTGGATTCTCCGCAAGAAGGTTCGCAATTGTCCAGACTATCCAGTCCGGATGGGGCGGGCATCCCGGTATATTAATGGGTTCAATATTATAGGGATCAACGTTTGTAATATCTGATACGGCTTTTGCTATGGTCGGGTTAGGAGAAGCTCCGGCAATGCCGCCGAAGCTTGCGCAGGTACCGACGGACAATACATGCGCGGCCAGTGGTGCAAGAGTCTGGACTGCGGAAAGAGCTGTGACAGGGATACCATCCTGTTCATATATTGTGCAGGTGGTTCCATTAAACTTCTTGGGGATAGCACCTTCGACTACCAGGATGAATGTCCCGGCAGAGACATCATTAATGATCTGAGTTGAAGCATCTCCCGCCGCTCCCATCAATGTGGGATGATACTCCAGGTCGATGGTATTTATAAGCAGATCAGCAACGTCAACGGGTGCGCTGCCGGATATCAGGTTTGCCAGTGAGACTGTGCAGCCGGTGCAGCCGGCACCTTTAAGCCACAGAATGGGAGGGCTACCGGGGTTTGCAAGAACTCTTTCCAAAGGTCCCAGAGCAGACGTTAATCCAAGAGCAGCCGCTGACAGCGTGCAGTACTTCATGAACTCACGTCTCGTTACTTTCAATTAAACCTGCCTCCTGATCGTATGTCCAATGCAGTTGCTCATTGCTTAACAGGCAGCAGCGCCCATGCTATGGGCCGGAGCATACGAATTAAGACTATAATGATTAAAAAACGCAAATAGGTTATAGGATTAAAAGCAATTACTATGCCATTGCAACCCGGACAGGTGGAGGAAAGCGCTATTATCAATTGCTCTACATAAACACTAAGGCTATCATCCTGTTTTTAAAGCAAAAACAGCAATGTTTGTGGTAAAAGCCTGGACGATGATGTTAATTACTGAGGTGCTGTTATTTGTAAAATTCATTTACACGATGGCTGAAAGAGGGAATTGCCTAATGAGGTAATTCCCTCAGGAAAGTTGGAAAATGCTCACTGAAAAAATTGCTCCGGCAGTTCTAACCGTTGCAATGATCAAGCGATTAAAGAACAACTGAACTTGGGAATATTTTCTATCTTTGACAAAAAAAGGGCTGCACAATATGTGCAGCCCTGAATGATTGCTGGCGTCCCCAAGGGGATTTGAACCCCTGTTACCGGCGTGAAAGGCCGGTGTCCTAGGCCAGGCTAGACGATGGGGACAGCATTATTTAGAACTAATAATATATTAATAATTCTAAATATCGAAAATGGTGAGCCGCGTTGGATTCGAACCAACGACCCACGCCTTAAAAGGGCGTTGCTCTACCAACTGAGCTAGCGGCCCGTTTTCGGGTTAAATAGTATAGCAAACTTGCCTAAGAAATTAAAAGGCCTGCATATATACAACTGATATAACGTTATTTCCCGTATTTTCTGCAAAGATCTTCAATGAATTTCTGCAATTCATCCGGTTCCGGCAGTGCTCCGGGCAGGTTACAGTCCACCAGGGAGCTATTGGAGATTTTGCGTAATAGATCGGGTATGCAAAAGTTAATAATCTCCTGCGGCAATGATGCAGGGGCATTCTCTATCAGGAGCCGCTCCTTGTACAGCCCATCGCGCATAGGAAGGATTCCGGCACATGTGTCTTCCTTAATGGCTACCGGGGTTGCGCCATTATTGAGCGCCAGGGCCCTGACGCCAAGGTTTACCAGTTGGAGTCCCCGTGATACGGGATTAGCCATTGGGCGGTGGCGGCCTTTTGTGATAGGGAGAAAGCGGTAAAGGTCGACGGCGGAACAGTAAATCATCGCGTTATTTTCACCGCCTTTGTAAGGGCTTAGTATGAAATACAGGAAATCGTTTTTGTATTCGTATGTTTTTGAATTGTTCATTGAAAAGAGTAATCTAACACAGAAGCAGTCCTGTTGACTGCCTCTGTGTTTAAATATGAGATGCTTATTCGCTGCGGTTGGTAATCTCAATCAAATGAAAACCAAACTGCGTTTTAACCGGTCCGTGAACTTTATTAACTTCATCTTTGAATACAACTTCATCAAACTCTTTAACCATTTGACCTGGAGTAAATTCCCCAAGATCGCCTCCGCGTGCTCCTGAAGGACACTGAGAATCAGCTTTTGCCTTTTCAGCAAAATCAGCCCCTTCTTCAATTTCCTTCTTGATTTTGCTGCATTCCTCTTCGGATTTGACAAGAATATGTCTTGCAGATGCTTTAGCCATTATTAATCTCCTTTAGTTTGTTTTTGTTTTAATTGCTGCTTTATGTGCCGCATATTGATTTTACCGGATATGAACATTTCTTTTTCTGTTTTTGTCATTTGCTTTACTGTATGTTCAACTTTGAGCGCAAGACTTTTGGTGCCGATTTTCCTTTTTATTACGAGCTCCAGAGGGCCCTTGCCTCTTAAATACTTTGATCCTTTTCGGCCGCCGTTAAGGTGCTCTTCAAATCTTCTTTTTATATCCGTTGTTATCCCGGTATATAAACTTCCGCCCCTGCATCGTATTAAATATAAGAACCATGTATCCATATTTTATTAAATAGGGTGATGATATAGTTAAGATTATAAAAAATCAAGGCTGCCCCTGCGGATTATTGAGGTTGCGACATATATACAGTAGTGACATAATAAAAATTATGAAACTGGTAATGCTTATACTGTTCTGCCTTATGGTTGTTCCGTCGGGATACTCCTATGCATCCGATAGTGATACAGGACTTCCGGACCGAATGGTGTTCGTTAAGGGAGGCTGCTTTCAGATGGGAGACATATTCAGGGACGTGCCATCCAGTGAGAAACCGGTCCATGAAGTATGTGTGGATGATTTTTATATAGGGAAGTATGAAGTAACGGTGGGTGAGTTTAGAAAATTTGTAGAATCAACAGGCTACCGGACAGAGGCCGAGGCGCAGGACGGATGCCACAGCTGGGTAGGCGATGGGACAGAAAAGAAGATTAAAGAGCATTACTGGGACAACACCGGTTTTCCGCAGACTGACAACGGCCCTGTTGTTTGCGTAAGCTGGAACGATGTGTATAACTATGTTAAGTGGCTCAATAAAAAGGGAGGCAGCAACTACCGTTTGCTTACCGAAGCAGAGTGGGAATATGCTGCCAGAAGCGGCGGCAAAGCATATCAGTACAGCTGGGGCAATAAAACACCCTCCGGAAATGTAGCGGACGAATCAGCACGAAGCGTTATGGCTGATTTAAAAATATGGGACGGCTATAAGGATGGTCATTCATACACTGCCCCGGTTGGAAGTTATAAACCTAATGACATAGGAGTCTATGATATGTCAGGGAATGTTTATGAGTGGGTCCAGGACTGGCATGAAAAGGACTATTATAGCCACTCACCAAAGGCCAATCCATCGGGAGGAGCTTCGGGAAAAGATAAGATGCTTCGCGGAGGTGCATGGGACCTGCAGCCTGATACTGCACGGACAACAAGCCGTTACTGGAACGAGGCCGGGGCCCGGGCGGTCTGTATGGGATTCAGGCTGGGGCGTTCTGTTGAATAGGTTAAGTTGAGTGGTATTTTGAAAAAAGATTGTGTTGACTATAAACAGGGTTCTCTAAACATTAAACTTAAAATTAATAATATCCCCGTCTCTGACTTCGTAGGTTTTACCTTCAAGCCTTGCAAGGCCTTTTTCTTTGACAGCTGTCATGCTTTCACCTGAGGATATGAAGTCATCGTAGGCTACAGTCTCGGCCCTTATAAAACCTCTTTCGATATCAGAATGTATTTTGCTGGCAGCCTGCTGTGCATGGGTTGCGGACCTGATTGTCCAGGCCCTTACTTCATCCTGTCCCACTGTGAAAAAAGAGATAAGTCCGAGGGCCTCATAGGAAACACGACAGAGTTTGTTCATAGCCGGTTCATCTATGCCGAGGTCTTCAAGGAACGCCTCCGCCTCGTCGGAAGGGAGCTGCGCAATTTCCATCTCGATCTTTCCGCAGAGGATTACTACCGGCGGTATTACGCCCTGCCCGGTCTCTTTGAAGTATGTTTCAATATCATCCTGGTATTTCTTGATTTTATCTGAATTCAGATCGCTTTCATCAATATTAAGCACAATTATTTCAGGCATTGTTGATAAAAACTGATAAGGGAGCATAAGCCGCTTTTCATCATCGTTGAATTCGATGTTCCTGAGGGACTTCTCTTCTTCAAGCGCTGCCTGACACTTTGCCAGCAACTTCTTATCCGTTTCCTCCTGTTTCTTGCCTCTTTTTTCCTGGTGTTTTATGTTCTTAATTCGCTTTTCAACAAATTCAAGATCACCCAGAATTAACTCGGACTCGAATGAAGTAACGTCACGTACCGGATTTACACTCCCCAGCGGATGCATAATTGATTCATCCTCAAAGGCACGGACTACATGCACGACTGCGTCAGAGTCCTTTATTAAATTAAAGACCTTTACATTATGTGATATGTCGCCGCCTGCAGCAGATGTTGTGATGCCGGGGAAATCAATGTACTCCACTGTTGCAAATGTGGTTTTCTTTGGTTCGTATTTTAATGAAAGGCTGTCGATTCTTGCATCGGGGATTTTTACTATTCCCGGGTGAGGGTCAATTGCAGCAGCAAGAGATGTGGCATATGATGTTGTTTCAAGAGCCTGGCCCGTCAGGGCGTTAAACACTGTTGTCTTTCCCGAATTGGAGAATCCGGTAATGATCAATTTCATTAATACATCCTTTAAAACACAGGGACACGGAGGCACCGAGAAAGAATAATCAGTTCTCAGTGTCTCTGTGCCTCTGTGTTTCTAGATATGTTATTTAATTTCTTTAAACACCTCGTAAGCCGCCTGCGCGGTTTTCTTTATATCTGAATTTGTATGTGCAAGCGACATAAAGCCTGCCTCAAATGCTGACGGCGCAAGATTTACGCCTCTTTCCAGCATCCTTATAAAAAACTTCCCGAACATTACTGTGTTAGTGTTTGCTGCGTCCGTGAAGTTATATACTTCTTTATCTGTAAAATAAGTGCAGAACATCGTCCCGGCCCTGTAGAATTTAGTTTTAATTCCGGCACGCTTTGCTGCATTTTTAAGAGCATCTTCAAGTGCGGCAGACTTTGCCATCAATTTTTTATATGTGTCTGGCTTAGATAGAATTTTAAGATTTTCGATTCCAGCAGTCATAGCCAGAGGATTACCTGAAAGTGTACCTGCCTGATATACCGGACCATCCGGGGATATCATTCTCATTATCTCTTTTTTACCACCGTATGCGCCAACAGGCAGACCTCCGCCAATTACCTTACCTAAGCAAGTCATGTCAGGTTTAATTTTGAAAGCCTTTTGAGCTCCACCGAAAGATACCCTGAAACCTGTCATGACTTCATCAAATATCAAAACAATGCCGTGTTTTTTAGTGATTTTTCTAAGCCCTTCAAGATATCCTGGTTTAGGTAATATGCATCCGCTGTTGCCTACAACCGGTTCGATTATAACACATGCGATGTTCTTGCCGGCTTTTTCACATATCTGTCTGAAAGCCTTTAAATCATTATAAGGAAGGGTGATAGTATTTCTGGCATAATCCTTTGGAACACCGGCGCTTGTAGGCACGCCGAATGTAGCTAACCCCGATCCTGCCTTTACAAGCAGACCGTCGGCATGTCCGTGATAACAACCTTCGAACTTAACAACCTTGTCCCTGCCAGTAAAACCCCTTGCAGCCCGGATCGCGCTCATTGTTGCTTCAGTGCCGGAATTTACCATTCGCATTACTTCCATTGAAGGGTATACTTTCCTAACCATAGTAGCGAGTTCGATCTCAAGCGGTGTTGGCGCGCCGAAGCTTGTGCCTTTATCTGCGGCCTTTTTAATGGCGTTAATGATTTTTGGATTTGCATGACCCACAATCATCGGCCCCCATGATTGGACATAGTCTATATACTCATTGCCGTCAACGTCATATATCTTTGAGCCTTTTGCAGACTCAATGAACAAGGGGTTCCCACCGACAGCGCTAAACGCCCTCACGGGGCTGTTCACTCCGCCAGGGATTATGCGTTTGGCTTTCCTGAATAATTCCCTGGATTTTTTCAAATTCAGTTTTGACATGGCAGACTCCCGTATTAAGTAAGTTTATTAAGAGTAGTATTTAACTATAATTATAAACGAGAAGTCAAAGAGGAGGACAGTAAAGACAGTGAATACGGACCAGACGAGATTTATTTGTGTAGCTTCCGTATACTGCGTATCCTCTCGAGTACCGGCGGATGAGAATAATGGAATAATGCATACAGCGGATGAGGATGGAGGTTTGAGAGGTTGTCTTTCGAAAGCTTGACCAGAGCACTGATCATGCTCTCTGAATTACCTGTCAAATCATATGAATACTTATCAGCTTCGTTTTCGTGCTTTCTGGAGAAGTAATGAGAAATTGGGCTGAATGGTACTGAAATTATGGATCCAATAAAACCCAGCAGGACAACTTTGGCAAAAAATGAACTGTTCTCTATGTTGAAAATTTCTATCAATAATTCGTTTTGCAGCAGCTGAAAGGCAACATAAAGCACAATAAGCGCAATAACTTCAGATGCAATGAGATGTTTGAGCAGGTGTTTCTTTTTCCAGTGGCCGGCTTCATGGGCAAGGACGGCCAGTATTTCATCCCTGTCCATTTTCTCAAGAAGTGTATCGTAAAGGACTATTCTCTTTACTTTGCCTATGCCGGTAAAGTAGGCATTGGTATGTTTTGTTCGCCTGGAGGCATCTACCTTAAAAACCCTGCTTACCTTCAGGCCGACCTTTTCCATAAGAATGCGGATTCCGTTCTCCAACTCCTTATCATCAATAGGCGAGAACCTGTGAAATAGCGGCTCGATTACATAGGGGGAAATGTACATCATAAATATACCGAATGCTAGAAAGAAGCACCACACCCACAGCCACCACAAATTCGGGGTTTTTTGAATCAGATAAAGCGCCACGGAAATGAGCAGGCTCATCAGGATAGTTGAGATAATAAGGGACTTAATGGTGTCGCTTATCCATAGTTTGGG
>PIVU01000589.1 GCA_003354025.1 Nitrospirota bacterium | reverse complement strand
AAATCAACAGCTTCAATTTGAGTATAATATGTGTCGGGTGTCTAATCGACCCTGCACCGCTATGGTTATCGTTGTGCAGAGGTGTCTACAACACTTTTTCATCTGTGCACTTTTTCATCAACTTCAAAAGTTGATTAAAAAAATATGAAAAAGTGTATCTTCGGAAAAGTCCCGTCCACTTTTTCACGAAATTTTTTAATCAACTTTTGGAAAATCAAGATGAAAAAGTGTACCTTCGTTGATGAAAAAGTGGACAGTTTTTGAAAAGTTGATTAAAAAGTGTTGTAAAAAAGCACTTTTGAATATGCAAAAGTGTATCTTCGTAATCAACATGGCACTTTTGAATGTACACTTTTTCATCAAATTTTTTTTTTGGTATTCTACTTGTACTGAGCATGAAGAACTCACTAACAGTGTTTCATAGAGTTTTGAGTAAAATATGTATAGTTTTATCATCTTAATTTGATTTTGTTTTTCGCTTCTGTCTGGTAACAACCCCTACAGCCGGCCTTCGGCCGGCTGGGCTTGCAGCAGCTCTCAGAGCGCCCACGCAAATACCTATTACCTAAGGTGAACGGACACATTAAGTGAACCACCGCACCAATAATGATATATATATGTATATATATATGTCGAAGTTCCGATAGTTCACTTAATGTGTCCGTTCACCTTAGGTAATAGGTATTTGCG
>PIVU01000097.1 GCA_003354025.1 Nitrospirota bacterium | reverse complement strand
TGTTGTAAATCCTGCTGCGTTTCCAATGCAGAAATCATAGGCCCAGTTTGGATTGGTTGATGTAATGTTAGTAGTGTTGATAGTTGAGCAATTAACATTTTCATTCCAGGAAATAAGAACATCAATGTCTTTCGCTACTCCTGTTGAATCTTTAACAGGAGTTGTGCTGCTTACTGAAGGCGATGTAGTGTCTACAGTTACAGTTACACCCGCTCCAGGTGTTTCTACATTATTGGATGAGTCTGTAGCCCTGCTTTGTATTGTGTAAACTGCGTCAACTGGCAGGTTCCAATCGTAAGTCCATGTTGCACTTGCAGTACCGCAACCGGTGCATGATGTTACCGGTGTCCAGGGACCGCTGTTTATGGAGATATCTATGCTTTGAACTTCACCGGCGACTCCTGCGCTGTCATCAGCTGTTCCTGTTATGACATAAGGATCGGGTGAACTGCTGTTGATCTTTATACCATCTAACGGGTCAGTTATTGAAGATGTTGGTGCACTCAACTCACCTGTTGTGTAGGAGAAGGGATAAGGAGCTGCCATTGGATTTCCAACTGCATCGTTTACCGCTGTAGTAACGTTAATGCTATAAAGGGTCTGCTCTGTTTGTCCGGCAGGGGTGAATACTGCCTGCATACCGCTGCATGATGTCCTTGTCCATGAAGTTGGTGAGGGACTGATAGTTACAGTAGAATTAGTTACAGTTAGACAGTCGATATCTCTGTCCCAGTTGATTGTTACTGTACTTCCAGGTACTACAGGTGATGCCCCAATGAGAGGGTCTGTAGAGCTAACTACTGGATTGCCGATCTGTACATCCACATTTATGCCGGGGCCAGGGATTTCTTCAGCACTAAGACTATCAACGGCTTTGCTGAGTATTGTGTAGCTTCCGTTAGCAGGAAGTGTCCAGCTATATGTCCATGTTACGTCAACTCCGGCGCAGCCAGGACATGTTGCTATATTCCAGCTCTGTCCGCCGTCTATAGAGACTTCTATATGATTGACTGAGTCAGCGTCACTGGCAGTACCAGTGATAGTGAATGGATTCGGGTCACTTGAAGTTAAAAGAAGTCCTTCAGTTGGAGATGTTATAGTTGATACGGGAAGATCATTTGAATCGTAAGTAAATGTATCAACTGCTCCGGGTAACTGATCTCCGCATACTGCATCTGCTCCAGTTATGGTAAGAATCTTGTCTCCATTAGACCAGCTGGTTGTATCAATGGAACTCGCCTGTAATTCATTGCCTGTAAATAGAGATGAGGGGCAATAAGTTGGATCGATTTCAACACCGTGCAATATGTCAGTCGGTGTTTCAGCTCCCTGTGTGATATAAATACCATCTAATAAAAAGTCCGGTTCACGGACCCATACGTTGACAGTATGGATACCTGCAGAGGTAATATTCATTGTATTAGTACCATTTTGAATTGCTTTTGTCCAAACCCATGAACCGTAAACACCGTTTGTTTTGAGAGCTCCAACACAGGAGCTGTCCAATCCGATCATTATTGAGTCAGACTGGCCGTCAGCAGCATAGGCTCTTACCCATACGTTATATACACCAGTCTGAGGGAAGTTGACCTGGTATGCTTTCCCCTGATGGTCCGCAGGACAGGAATCAAGGCTGCCGCCATTGCTCTTAAGGTACCCGGTTCCCAGGTAACTTGATTGTGTAGTTTCAACTGAAAATGTACCTGCTCCTCCACTAGGTGAAAGAGTGGATGTGAAATTTTCTGCATGAATAAACGTTCCCTCAGAATCAACATTGCAGTAGCCGCCTGATTCAGCAGAAACGTCATAAATAAGATTTGTAGCATTGCTGCTGGTTACAAGTGAAGTCAGATCAATAGGAGTAGAATTTAAAGTCTGGCCTGGTGCAATGGATATAGTGCCGAGCTGAATACAGGCTTGAATAGTTAGCAGATTAGATGTACCTGCATTTCCTGCACCTATGTCAGGTGGGCCGACAAATACGCCGGATACTCTTGATTTGATTGTGTTGCCGGCCTGACCGGTTATCAGATCATAAACAACGTATATGTATTTTGGTGTTCCATTGACTACAATTCTGTTGCCGGTAGTTAGCGCTATGGATGTTGGTGACCCGTCCCAGGGACCGCTGAAGCCAATTAGCGAAGCATCTACAGGCAGAGTTGATGAACTGGTTCCTGATATGAAAATCTTTACATTGGAAATACTTGATGCGGCTCCATCATCTACGAGTGTGAGTGAAGTGAGTTCAACCTGATTGTCACTGGTCACAACACTGTTGCTGTCTACCTGGAAACGCTGCATGAGAATATCCATGTCCCCATCAGTCGGGTTGCTGGAAGTTATTGCAACGTTGTTGGAAATAATAAGTGAGTTGCTGCTTGCTGCATTGCCGTCAAAGGTAAATGTATCACTTACCGTAGGAACGGGTGAAAGGCATGTTATATCATCAGCAGCTACTATAAGTTCCTTTAACCCATTAGACCATCCTGCTGTACTTAAAGCTTGTGCTTGTGCTTCAGTGCCGGACCAGGTTGAAACACTGCAGTTAGTAGGGTCAAGCTCAGTGCCGTGAGTAATGTCAGTCGGTGTTTCTGTTCCCGTTGTAATATAAATGCCGTCAAAAAGGTGACCGTCTTCACGGATCCATACGTTGATAGTATGAAGACCTACATCGCCGGCGCCAATCGTAATTGTGTTAGTCCCTTCATTGACAGTATTTGTCCAAACCCATGTGTTAAGGTATGGGTCACATTCGGTGCCGCTGCATCCCGCAGGAGTTTCCCTCAGAGAACCGAGGCAAGCGCCGTCAAATCCTATAAACACAGAGTCATTCTGTTTTGTAGCAGCGTAGCCCTTTAGCCAAACATTATATGTTCCCGGCTGATCAAAGTTGACCTGGTATTGTTTGCCTTCCTGGATTGCTGGACATGATCCGGTAGGGTCATCTCCACCATTACTCCGGAGATACCCGTTTCCAAGGAATCCGGTCTGGGAAGATTCCTCGACAAATGTCGCGGTCCCCTGGCTTATTGTGCCTGTATAGTTTTCAGCCTCAATATAAGTGCCTGTTGTTAAAACCTCACAAGTAGTAATTTCTCTTACTTCATACGTCATGTTTGAGAGTTCACTTGTTGTAACCAGTAACGTCAAATCTATGGAACTTCCATAGAGTGTCTGGCCTGGAATAATTGACATGACACCTGTAGGAATACATGGCGCGTCCTGAATAGAGTTGTTCATTACTTCGAATACATCTGTTGAATGGAGATACTTGCCACGATATGTGTCGGTCGGGGCTGTTCCCTCTAAGGTAGAGAAGTAATCTGCACCGGTTCCACGAGCATATAATGGAATAATAGTGTTAGTGTGATTGCCTGAATTCCAGTACCAGTATACTGTTTCACCGGAGTCAATGATACCGTCAAAGTTAATATCATTCCAGCTTGCACGACGACCTCCTGTGCCTGAAACAATATCTTCAAGTGCCAGTGTTGTAGGATTTACCGGCCCAATAATTCCCAGTGGGTCATTTGCGTCATAACGGGGATCCAGAGTATCTGTAATAAAATTATTGCCTGCAGCCAGATAGCCAGCTTCGTGGTCGCCGGTAACTATGACAAGGGTGTTGCTCCATCCGCTTCCGTTACCGGTATCATCTACCCAGTCAATAACAGTCTGGACAGAATTGTTGAAATCAATTTGCTCACCCACCATTTCATCCATATTGTTAGAATGGCCGGCCCAGTCAATAGCTCCACCTTCAATCATAAGCACAAATCCGTTTGGATTTCTGTTCAGCACTGTTAATGCTGCGTTTGTACTTTGCGTGAGGGTTGGGTTTGCCGGGTTATAGCCTGTGCCGTCTGCTTTATGATAGGCATGATCGTACAAAGCTGCTAATTTCTTGGTTGTAACATCATTGGAAGCAGTTGTCATGTCAGCTACAGTGTTGCCTGCCTGTTTATCAATAAATACATGTTTGTCAGGCTGTCCGCTATTTGTAGTAAGCTCAGACCTGATTTGACTGCTGATGTATGTGGATCCATTGGCTCCGATAACTACATCTGTCGGCTGAGTAATAACACCGTGTCCGCCGTCATACTTAATATTAGTGGCTGATGTGCCTGTGAAATTAGGATCGCCGAAAAATGCTTCATCTGCTATAGCGAATGTATTTGCGCGATCGTTATTATGGGCAGCCCATGCAGCCGGAGTTGCGTGAGACACGGGAACTGAACTGACTGCTCCTGATGACATACCTGCTGCTTTTGCTATGTCTGCTATAGACTGATATGCCTGAGAGGTATCTGCTGAAACACTTATTCTTCTGGTTTGCGTATTATTGCCAGTATACATTGCAGTTGCAGTGCATGCACTGTCAGATACGTTATTGTTCACATAATTAAAATCTGACCATGCCTGAGTAGTATCATAACTACTTGAAACATGATAGGTGGAAAGCCAGTGTTCGCTCCATTGCGCACCGGTTTGATAGGGAGGGGTAGTCCCTGTATAGCTATTTGTTGCTTCTAAGTGCTTTGTTCCCCAGCCGTCTGCTACTAGCAGAATAATGTACTTAGCATTTCCTGCATGTACATCCGCTTTGCCGGGGATTAACAAAAAGGAGATTGTAAGTAGAAATAAAGTAAGAAAGCGAAGTCCTGCATTAATATGTTTGTATGTATTGGTTATCATTGCTGGACCTCCTCTTTTGCCAGAACTTCAAAGACAGGATTGAAAGAATAATCGTTGCTTTTTATATCGTCATTACTGCATTGCACAGATATAACATTATCACGGGGAAACAGTTCATGTATAAACCCGCTGATATTGAATGTCTCAGACTGCTGGTTGCTCTTTGCAGATACTGAGCGTGTTCGAATAACTTCTATTCCATTAATATATGCAGTGAAGGGACCGTCGCAGCCTACTGATAATGTAATTCCCGTTACAGCATGAAGGTCGCTGACAGAGAAACTTTGGCGGGCATAAACCGTTGAATAACTGTTGTGCATATCTCCGAGATATGTGCCGTATGTTTCAGGTCCATAACCAAAGCTTGATGGGCCTCTTTGCCAGCCGCTATCATCAAAATCATTGCTGGTCCAGCCCGAAGGAGGGCTTTGCATTCCCTTAAAATAATTCCACTGATCACCATCTGCAATACGAACAGCTGGTATGACGTTAGCATCTGTTGCCTGGGCATATGCAGTGTTCCCAAATGAAATGCCAACTAAAGTAATAAGAATCAAGGACATTGCCAGGTTGATAATGTCTCTCTTCATAATTACTGAGCTGTATTTTTTTGTACAAAAAACTAATGCTCTTTTCATGATTTCCTCCGTGATACCTTCTATTAATTTAACTTCTTGATTTATTTATGAAATTGGCTTTTTACTCCCGTCTCTGAAAATATGGAGGCGAGATTAACGTATTAATGCAAATAAGATACCAATAATGTAAGTCATTGAAATATCGGATTTAGCAATACAAATGAAATGAATAAAGAAGGAATATGTGTAAAAAATAGCGACTAGTATGTCGGTTAGCTATTAAATATGTAAAGAAAGCTGACACGAAATAAGTAATGTAAATTAAGTTTACTATCTCTCATGCCGATTTGCATTGCTGAAGATTAACAAGTTAGTTTAATACAATGTGTGTAACTCATCTAATTAATTAGTTGTTTGGCTAGTTGAAAGGCCGGTCTCGTTAACTTGATGATCAGTTGCCAGTAGAAGTTCATAATAGTTAAATCCATCTATATACCTGATAATATAGTCCATGATGTCCAGGTTGCTATCTGTGATTTCTCTCTCAATGAGCCTGCGGATGAACTCAATATAAAAAATCCACCTATAAACATGGTTATTTACTTCAAAGTTACTTTTAAGAGTTGAATCCTTCAAGGACAGTTCAGAAGTAAAAAAAGTTAAAGACTCATGTAATTTAGGTGGCAAATTATTAAGAGGATAATTAATACAAACAGGGAGATAAAAAAAATAACTATAAAAATCAAACAAAGCGCTCCTGTATTCAGCTCCTTCCCAATCAAGAACTCTGATTCCATATTTGGTATCCATTAGATTTGCTGGACAAAAATCACCATGAGAAAAAACAAGATAGATGTCTGAGTCACCCTTACCCTGTATTTTCCCCCACATCGAATCAATAAAATTATTTATTTTAGCTATTTTATCAGTGTCATGCTCTTTTCTTGATAAGTCATATCCTTTCAATATGCCGATAAGACTGCTTACATAATCCTGAGAGTTAATGGATTTCGTCGGCTTAAACATCATTAGTTGATTTAAACAAGGAAGTATAGAGTGGTTAATATTTCTCAATAAGATGTCAGCTTTCTGAGACTTATAGGAAGAGGGTGGATACTCCAATATATACTCTTCTTCGTACCATCTTTCATCAATGTTCCATTTAACTAATGTCGGGGCAAAACCTATACACGAAACGGTCTGTAACCTCTCTATTTCATCAACAATGCTCGCTTTATTAATGTCAGAGTCAAAAAGTTTAACAACAGTTCTTTTTCTAAGATTGAAAACTTTGCATCCCTTATGAACATGCATACATATATGGCCGAAAACCGGCAGCTCTGCAACTATGTCAGTTTTATGAATATTGTATTTTTGCAGAACAAAGGAAATGAAAATATGCATGCTGCTCATGAATAGTCTGAAGGAGCGGTAGAACTTATTCACGATTCCAATCTGTTTTTTGATTAAATCCCATGGAGTACAAATTGAGTGCAAGTCTGTTCTTTTTAGAAAAAGGATCCAGGCAAGAGTAGCAGGGTTTAGTTGCAAACAGAAATTGTAATTGAATATTTTAATGTATTGATAAGAGAGTGCCAATTTATCTGGCTCCATTGACTAATTGTGATTTGCTGAGAAAATTAATTTGATAAGAGTGTATGTAACTATTGAGAGATAGAGTGCAGTAAGTTTAATATTTATTCGAAGTTAATTATCTGCCGGATTCATTAGGACTGTATGTAGTTTCCCAGTTTAAAAGAGGCCTCACTACTCCAGGCAAATGCCGTATCCAGTCAACACGCGCAGTATCGCCATCCATATTATCAACAACGAGAAAGGCTACTGTATCCGGTACACTTAAACGTCTGAATTCCGGATTCCTGTTCCAAATACCTGCACCAATATATATCATACCCTCAGACAGAAAGTTCCCGGGGATCTCGGCTGTGCTGACATAGCGACCGGTCGGCCTTGCACGTCTTCTCCAGTCGGGATCACTGTCTATGGGATTGAAAATTTCCAGACCCTGATCATCCATTACGTGATAATATATCATGAGTTCATTGCCTTCTTCCAAAACATCATATTCCATATCTATAAAAATCGCTTTCCGTATATCGACAGAGTCTTTAATCTCTCCGTCCTTTGTGCGCACACGGACTGAGCGTAGACGAACAACGTTGTCACCTGGAGATTCGGCTAAAAGCGGCCATTCGCGCTCGGATTTAACGCCTTTGCCAAAATCCAGGTAGGAAGCAACAATTTTGTTTGATTCACCATCTGACTGAACTACACCTCCATTTAGTAAAATAGCTCTTGGACATAATCTTGTCAGTGCATGCATGTTATGAGATACAAATAAAATTGTTCTTCCGGTTTGGCTCACATTTTCCATTTTGCTTAGGCATTTTTTCTGGAATTCAGCATCTCCTACAGCCAGAACCTCGTCAATGAGCAGTATTTCGGGGTCTAGGTGTGCTGCTACGGCAAATGCAAGCCTGACTTTCATTCCGCTGGAATAACGTTTAACCGGTGTGTCGATAAACTTCTCAATCCCTGAGAAGTCAACTATTTCATCAAACTTGGAGTCCAGCTCAGTCTTTCTCATCCCCAGGATGGTTCCATTCAGGTAGACGTTTTCTCTGCCTGTAAGTTCGGGATGAAAGCCTGTTCCAACTTCCAGAAGACTAGAAATTTTGCCCCGGATTATCGCTTGTCCTCCGGTTGGATCAGTTATCTTTGATAGTATTTTTAGAAGTGTGGATTTACCCGCACCATTTACACCTATTATGCCGACAATTTCACCTTCTTTTACTTCAAAGGAAACATCTTTTAAGGCCCAAATGATATCAGAATTATCGGAATGTTTATCCACGTCTTTAAAATTATAAAGTGAACGATGCTTTTGATAATTTTTGACAGGACTTTTTAAGAAACTGAAGACGCTCTTTATTAAACTGTCATGCATCTCTTCTTTCATACCGATGCGATAGCATTTACTCAGGTTCTCTACTTTAATTGCGGTATTTCCGATAGTCATTTAATTCCTCACATATTTGAATGATTTATTTATATTACGTCAACAACGACCCGTTCCATGCGTCTGAAGTATAACGCACCGCTTACGAGCAGAATGACCGCTGATATTATTCCGGGCCATATAAAAGGCCAGGGAATAGGAAGGCCGAGTATGCATGCCCTATAACCTTCAATGACTCCAACAATAGGATTAAGAGAATAAAGAATACGATATTTTTCAGGTATTGTTGATGCGGAATATACAATAGGAGCAGAATATATTAGCATTTGAATAGCAAACGGCATTGCGTGTCTAATATCCCGGAATCTGATCGCAAGAGAAGATAACCAGAGTCCGATTGCAACCGGTACTGATGCCATAAGCAGGAAAAATAAAGGTGTTAGAAGAAGGTTCCAGGTAGGCATTACCCTGTAGTAAATCATAACGATAAATATGAGAATAAGAGAAATGCTAAAATCCACAATCCTTGACAGAGCAGGTATTATTGGAAATATTAATCTGGGTATGTATATTTTGCCAAGCATACTTTGCTGCGTTATAAGACTCTCACTTGACTCAGACATTGTTTGAGACATGTAAGTCCATGGAATAATCGCAACACTTGAAAAGAGGAAGTAAGGGATTCCTTCAGTAGATACTTTAGCAACTTTCCCGAAGATTATGGTGAAAACAATAATTTGAACAAGAGGTTTTAGTATTGCCCAGGAAAAGCCAAGGACTGTTTGAGCATATAGTGCCTTGATATCACGCCATGCAAGAAAAAAGAAGAGGTCTCTGTACTCTAAGAGTTCCCTGAAATTAATAACCTGCCACCCAGTGTTGGGTTTAATAATTGTCAGGTTATCATTGTTGCTATTTAATTTATCAGAGTTGTTTTTTTTACTGTCCATAAAGGTTAATTTCTCCCGTCGTTAGGTTTTTACAAGTGACCTTTTCTAATTTCTTCTACGATATAATCTGCCGAACGTTTGGCTATAGCCATAACTGTAAGTGAAGGATTTGATGTGCCTGACGTTACAAAACAACTTGCATCGATTACAAACAGGTTGGGCACATCATGGGACTGACAGTAGCTGTTAACAACGGATTTCTTAGAATCATTACCCATGCGGCATGTGCCCATGTTGTGAGCACCACTACCTGTTTTATAGGACATTTTCATTACTTTCTTTACACCGGCGACATCATAGATCTCACGCAATTTCTTTTCTATAGCCTTAAGCATTAACTTCTCGTTTTTGCGAGGTTCTAAAGATATTCTTGGAACCGGCATACCATAATGGTCTACCGTATTTGAATCCAACGCTACACGATTACGTTCATCAGGAAGCATTTCACCTGAAGTGCTTAATCCGGCGGTATGCCCAAAGTTATTCTTCATATAAATTTTATGCCCGCTCCCCCAGCCGGAGAATTTAAGTGCCGCCTTCACAGGCCCGAAGCGGTAATTACTGATAGCAATATAATATCCACGAGCATAAGAGTTATTGCTATCGGTTTTAGAAAAATCAAATGTCGCCGCACCGCCGTAACCCCTAAAAGAATCCAGACGTTCATGGAAAACCGCCCCTGCAGACAGTGCTAGATGCTGCATATAATATTTACCGACCAAACCACTGCTGTTGGCAAGACCGTCAGGGAATAGTGAAGACTTTGAATTGAGCAAAATCCTTGGTGACTGAATTGTGCCGGCTGACAATACTATAAGTTTCGCTTTTAGCTCATGCTCTGTATTGTTTTTGTCAACATAAAGCACACTGTGAGCTTTTCCGTTTTTATCAGATTTTATTTGTGTAACGGCACACTCGGAGCGAATTTCCGCATTGCCTGTTTTTTCGGCTTTCGGAATATAAGTTACCAGCGTGCTGGATTTAGCATTAATCATGCAGCCTGAGCTGCACTGACCACATTTTACGCAGGCCGGTCGCCCGTCGAAGGGACGTGATATACGACCAGTTGGTCTATTCCAGAGCCGTATCCCCATTTTATCAAAAGATTTTTTAAAGATTTTTGCGGCATATGAAAATTCAAATGGCGGATTAGGATACTTTTCTACTGATGGAAACCAAGGATCTCCGCTTTTTCCGGATACTCCCAATTCCAACTCAACTTTACGGTAGTAAGGCACCAGGTCTTCATATGTGATTGGCCAGTCGGCACCGACACCGTCAATAGTATATGTTTTGAAATCATGAGGCAGAAATCTTAGTAGATAAGCTAAATATATTTGTGTTCCTCCTCCTACACCATAAGCAACGTGTGGCTTGGCATTCCCGGGATTGCTCAGCGTTACTTTGTCAATTTTGGGAGCATTGAATTTATGCAAATGATCACGTTTTGCACGTTCCCAGTCTTTTAAAGACGCAACTGTAAAATCTTTCAGAGCAGTGAAGCGTTTGCCGGCCTCCAGTACCACGACGGATAGACCCTGAGAACTTAACTCTTTCGCAACAACAGACCCTCCAGCACCGGACCCTATTATGCAGGCATCTACGATATTCTGGTTAGCCATTTTTTATATATTCCTCAATAGGAGAATGAGGATCATGACATTCCATACATTCATCCTGATCATTGTTGTCGTGTTGTTCCAACACATCAAAATGACAATTACGACACGTATCATTAGTAACTGGTCTGATAGTATCTATATAATTGACTGGAGAAGGGGGGGTAGAGTGTTCTGGGTAACCAAGCGGCTGGGGAGGACCATAATAACCCACTACTTTCCAACTTAAAGGACTCGAGTAGTATCCAAAGAAAACGTCTCTTCGGATTAAGCTGAAAAAATTAGAACTGATTCCTACACCAAAAAAACGACTCCAAAAAGCAGCCATAGAACGGTTGATTCGGTCAAAAAAACCAGAAGCCGCAGAATAAATTCTTGCCTCTGATTCATCTATGGCAATTAAAAGTTCTATCTGTTCATTTACCTTCAGATGAAGGAAATCTTTACCATACTGATCCAGGCTGACATCATTAATCCACTTTAATCCATTGACATATCTTTTTTGATTGCTTTCAGACCCGGCTACTAGCTCATCGATATAACCAGCTACGCCTGCTTCGGCAGCTCCGAGATCATCATCGGTGGGTACAATTAAGGCAGCTATTGCAGACACCATGGTAAATTGATGATCATTAAAAAAAACCGGAGGAGTTGAAGGTGAAAGAATCTCCGGTTTATTATCAGGCATAACGGGATATGGATTCGGCAGTTCTTCAAATGAAGAATCTAAAACAAATTCCCCTGCAGCCAAAGTCGCTCCTGCTATACCAACAGCTGATGTCATCATAAACTGACGTCTGGAAAAAAGCTTTCTCAATATTTAATAAGTAACCATGATATTAGAATTAACCTGAAACCTCATTGGAAATTTGAACAGCTCTGATTAAATCTTCAGGTGTACCAATATCCAAATATGTCCCTTCATCAAATATAACAGAATCTACTTGCATGTTCTTTTTAATGGCCTCATGGATAACATCACCTACAAACAATTCAATTTCTTCTTCGCTAGTGCCTACTCTGTATGATATGTAGTCATGCATAAAAAGAGTGAATGCAGGAGTCCATACTGCAATCTGCCAGGTA
>PIVU01000588.1 GCA_003354025.1 Nitrospirota bacterium | reverse complement strand
TTCGATGTTTTTTGATGAAAAAGTGTGTTTTTTGACACTTTTATGTTTTTAATGTCAAAATGTTTAATTTAATGTTTATTTAATATATATTTACACTTATATATAATATTTATATGTTATATGTTAATATGTAAATGTATATACTTTGTTAGTTGATATTGAGTACCATTTAAAACATGTAATTTTGATGTTTTATTTAAATATGTTAATTAGTGAATACTGTGATATTCTATTTTAATCCACTTTAAATATCTAATTGGACTAATTGGATGTTTTTATTTAAATGTGCTGTTTATTTAAATATATATGTATTTATGTTATTATTATATATATACAACACAAATATATTTATATAAACATTAATATATTTGTGTACTATATATAAATATATTTATATATACGGGTGATTATGAATATGAAATTATAAAAGTATTATTAAACAATCAGAATTAGATTATTTGAATATATTGTTATTATTTATTATTATTTAATATATATCTACACTTATATATAATATTTATATGTTAATGTTAATATGTAAATGTATATACTTTGTTAGTGGATATTGAGTATCATTTAAAACACAGATGTTAAAACACAGATGTTACTTATACATATTTATAAAATATGTTAATTTAATGTATTTATTTAAACAATGTTTAATTTAATGTTTATTTAATATATATTTACAC
>PIVU01000316.1 GCA_003354025.1 Nitrospirota bacterium | reverse complement strand
TTAATGTCAGCCATCATGTTCATAACAGCAGCATTGGCTCCTCCATGAAGGTGGCCTGCGAGAGATGCAACACCTGCACATATAGCCATATATGTGTCGGTAAGACTTGAAGATACTGTCCTGACGGCAAAAGTTGAGTTATTACCCCCGCCATGTTCCGCATGGAGTATCAGGGCGAGGTCAAATATATGGGCAGTTGCTTTATCTGGTACTTTCCCATCCAGCATATAGAGAAAGTTTTCTGCAGTACTTAAATCCTCCCTTGGCTCCATAAGAGTTGGAGCAACTGATTCACCGGACCTGCTGGCAATGTAATTATAAGCAATGATAGTAGGGAATTTTGCGATAATGTCTATGCACTGCTCTGTAACATCCCTTATGTCCGTTGCTTTCGGATTATTATCAAACTTATGCAATACCGAAACAGCAGTATGCAGGGCACACATCTGGTCATCATTTTCCGCATTTTTTGATATTATTTGTTTTGCAAGGTCAGGAAGGGCTCTACGGGCAGCTAGTTCACGGCAAAAACTTTTAAGGTCTTCAGCAGAGGGCAGTTCTCCTGTGAGAAGAAGATATGCGGTTTCTTCAAATCCAAACCTTTTCTCCTTTTCAACATTAATTACGATATCTTCAACATCATATCCGCAATAATACAGTTTCCCCGGAATAGGTGTACTGTGGCCCTTACCGTCTCTTTTATATCCTGTAACCTGGCCTTTGCTCGTAATACCAGCAACGACACCTGTACCGTTCCAGTTTCTGAGACCTAATTTTATGTTTTTCTTTTTTACAACGTCAGGCTTAAGTCCGTCATGCTCTAACTCTAGTCTTGAAATTTTATCAAGCAAATTTTCCATTTTTCCTCCAAATTAACATTAATTAACCCGAAAGCTAAATGTAACTCCGGAATTAGCATCAATACGGGATAAAGTGTATTCAATGCAATAATCGATAGACAACTGAGGTAACTATGATAAACAGATTTATACTATAACACAAGATCAATAATTATCTATACTGTAGTACATACTAACCGATAGAATGAGCCCATGCAAGTTAAATCTATAAATTTAACAACGTTATACGTACTTATCAGGCTGTGGATAAGGCGTTAATGTTAAAAAGCAACATTTCCGCCTTCACTTCCTGGACAATTATAAGTTGCTCTCAAAGCCCTGCTTATCGAGAAAGCATAATAACTATCTAAGTTTATATAATCAAACTTCCAGCGTTACCGTTGCCGTTGCTGCTGTCCAGAGAGGCATAAACATTGTCAAGAGAGTCCAGTGTTTTAATGTCAATCCCCAGCCTTCTCGAAACCTCCCTGTTTCCAATATACATTGCAAACTGGGTATTACCGTTGTAGTCGATAACTTTTATTGACTGTTTTTTCCCGACTTCGAGATTGTGTGATTTAAATTTATTTGGAGCTATCTTCCAATAAGGTTTCCGTGACTGCACACCGCTCTTTTTATTCAGGTAATGATACTGTATGTTTTCATAAGATCTCTCAAAGTCTTCATCAGATCTTACATAAAGAAGGGGTTTCATTTTCTTTCTGTAAACCCTGGTTCCCTGCTGGGACGGAATCAGCCTGAGCACTTTTGACAACAGCTTATCGTCTTCCTGGTCATTGGCCCTGCACTCTCTTATATACGCACCTTTCTCAAACATCAGTTTTAAATAGAAATGGCTTCCGCTGGTGCCTTCTTCAAATCCGACTTTCAGCGGCTCTTTAGCGATTTTCCCGATTGCAGCAACCGGGAACGGGCTGTGGCATTTGTGACCTGGGTGTGCAACGTTCAGAAACAATTGAAAACTCGTATCCTGTATAAGAACATACTTTCCCCTTGCATTCACAAGTTTTCTTCTAATCTGTTTCAGTTTTTCATAGTAGCTCTCATAATCAATTCCAGCCTCTATAATACTCAGGTCTTCAAGCGGGTCATCTGATAGTGAAGCGCTGGCCCTCGCTTTTTCAATAATTTCCTCTCTCATTACTTCAAGAGCTACTTCTACACCAAGCCTTTTAGGCCTTACACTCTTTTCAAGAATATGAAATTCCTCACACTCCTGTTTGAATTCTGATAATGATATGCCTTCCATAAATATACTCCTCCTGTTAATGCAATTGCTTAATTTCTATTTCGTGATACTCCGGCTTCACAGCGATCATGCCCCTTAACTTAGAAAACCCTCTGTACAATCCCCTTTAACTTTCTATCAGCTATTTAGCTGGCTTAATATAATATTGTGGTGCAACAAATATTGCCCGTCCTTATGGGTTGATAACAATATTTAATAATTCACTTTTATTCATGCAGAATAATGTGTTATCTTATGTGCCACATATATGGATGCTAAACTTAAAATATTCTGTACAGTTGCAGACACAAAGAGTTTTACTAAAACCTCTCGTATTGTTCATCTATCACAACCTGCCGTAACTTTACAGATCCAGGCCCTTGAAGACTTTTTCGAAACTAAGCTGTTTGACAAGACTGAGGGACAGATCAGCCTTACCACGGCAGGCCAACTTCTTTATGACGAGGCAAAGCTGATCATTCAGCACTATACGGACATTGAGAAGAAAATAAATAAAATTACAGGGACGATGAAAGGCGCCGTAACACTTGGTGCGAGCACCACACTGGGCAACTATATACTTCCCCATGTAATTGCCGACTTCAAAAAAATACATCCTAAAATTAAAATAAAAATGTTCGTCGGAAATACTGAAAGGATTGAAGACCTTCTGACATCCGGTTTTGTAAACTTCGGTATAGTTGAAGGTCAAACATCTAAAAAATATCTCAATACGGAGCCTATCATGTCCGATCAGCTCTCACTGGTAGTACACCCAAAGCACCCTCTTCTCAGAAA
>PIVU01000315.1 GCA_003354025.1 Nitrospirota bacterium | reverse complement strand
TTTCCTATCTCAGTCATATTATCTCTCCAGTTTCATCATTAGCAATTGATCGTGATTATTATATATAAGAACTATACAGGGAGTGTTATCTCAAACTTCGTCCCGTCCCCTACACTGCTATTACAGTTAATTGTTCCACCATGGCTTTCAATAATTCTCAGGCATATTGGCAGCCCCAGCCCCATTCCGCCCTCTTTTGTACTAAAAAAAGGAGTAAATATTTTTCCCAGGTTCTTTTCTGCTATTCCGCCTCCATTATCTTTGACTGTTACTACTATGCCGTCATTTAATAATGCTGATTCTATATCCAGAGATCCTCCATCTTTCATCGCCATGATTGCATTTTGCGCGAGGTTTATAAGCACCTCTTTTAACTGCCGGGCATCAAATTTAATGACAGGCATATCATCCTGCAATGTAACATTGATTGAAACGCCGGCATTTTCAGCACTTCCCGAGATCAGCCCCACAACTTCCTGAATAACCTGATTCATGTCATTATCAAAGAATTGCGGTTCAGGAAACTTGGCATATTTAACAAATTCTTCCAGGATATTATTGATCCGGTTCACCTCAAATCTGATATGCGATGCTGATTCATACTCCGATGATTCAGCCCCATACTTAGCTGACAGGTCCCTCATAAGCATTTGAGTATTGATTGAAAGTGAATTCAAAGGATTTTTAATTTCATGTGTAACACCTGCTGCGATCTGTCCTATTGCAGCTGCTTTTTCAGTCCTTACAAGCGTTGCCTGGGTTTTGTGAAGCGCTTCGTTGGTTTCCTGGAGCTCTATGGTCCTCTCCTTCACCTTATTTTCAAGCTTGCGGTTAAAATCCTCAAGTCTTTGTTCATTACTGTGGAGCTTTTCAGTCATCATATTGAAAGAGTTATAGAGTGACCCTATTTCAGTTTTTGAATTGGTAGATACGCTAATAGTAAGATCTCCAGCTGCAACTTTTTCCGTGGCCGCAGCCAGATGTTTAATCGGCTGGACAGTACTGTGTTTAAGCAGCTTGTAGCCGGCAAAGGCCACCATAGAACCAAGAAGCAAAAAAGCGAAGTATAGATAAAGTATAACGGACATACTTTCGTAAGAGTCATTCACCTTTGCTCCTATGCCGGTAAAGTGATGTGTATTTACATTCTTTATAAAGGCCTCAATACTATTTCTGTATTCCTCAAGATTAATACGGGTGGAAGGATCAAACGACCCGGTTTCCAGATATTCATTGATAAGCACAATCACATTTTCTATCTCATTCAGGTTCTCCCGAGCCTGATCCAGACCGCCGCTGTCTCCATGAGATCCATGATGGCCCTGGACATCATTGTCGTTACTGGAATGGCTTGCTACATTATGTTTAATGTCATTAAATATTCTTACCGCCCTGGCAGCATACTGCCTGTCAGGCTTAACAATAAAATGATGAATCGACAGCAGCAACTCGTATGATTTATCATGCAGACTTTCAGGGTTATCCACATGCTTACTCTCTTCTTTAATGAAATGGACATTATGAATTATGTCCTTGACCATCATTATAGACAATCCCCCAATCGATAAAATTCCGATGAGCACAATAATGAAAGCAATGAGTATAGATGTTCCAAGTTTTCTTTTCATTTAACTATTACTTTTATGATAATACGTAAGACTAACAGATTCAACTCGCTCATTAAATATTAAGATAATCCTGTGCGGTACTTTTCAATAAGAATGATTATGAGCAGGCAGTAAATCAAATAGCACTATTATATGCTAATAGAATTTCCCTCATAACTACAGACACTTACATCGCAAGTCATTTAACTGACTGTGTATTCCAGAGATATAGAAAAGCAAATCCAGGGCGGGACGAGTACCCGTCAGTATAGTCACCGATCATTTCTACAAGTGATGATCTCTGGGTAGATGCCGAGGAATATATGGTGCCTGCATATTCACCATTGCGACCATATGAAATTACACTGGCGTCCTTTACTTCAAGGGATGTTTTCATTTCTGCGATAACATCATCCAAATATGCAATACCGTCAACAAGCTTTAATTTAAGCGCAGATCCTGCCGTGTAAATTCGTCCGTCCGCCAGTGATTCCAGCTCCTCCCTGGTCAGGTTTCCTTTACGCTGTTCATAGACAATATCAACAAACCGGCCATGAAGCTCATCAATAATAGACTGCATTATTTCCCGCTCTTCAGGAGTAAGCTCTCTGAAGGGAGAGAAGAGGTCCTTTTTATCGCCGGATTTAATAGTCTCTTCTTCAATACCAAGTTTGGACATTAACCCCTCAACATTAAATTTCAATGCAATCACTCCAATGCTTCCTGTAACAGCTGCAGGATGGGCAAAGACTTTATCAGCAGCAGCAGCAATATAGTACGCGCCTGAAGTCCCGAGACTTGTAATGCATGCGTAAACAGGCACCTGACTATGCTTCTTAAAGTTCATGATTTCATGATAAATAACATCAGAAGCAGTGACTGTGCCCCCGGGAGAATTTATCTTTATGATTACTCCTGCGATACTACTGTCCTTTGAGGCTTTCTGTAATGCTTCCCTTACATTGGAAACCATCGAAGGACTATGCTGAAGCTTCAGCCTGTCGCTCTTGCCTTTTTCTGATATAAAGCCTGAAATATTCAGCAATAGAATTTTAGCTGCACCCCGGCCTTCTATTACCTGCTCTTTTAATGGTGTTAATGGTTGCATGACAGAGATATTTACATATGCGCAGCCGCTAAACAGGAGGATGGAGATTAAAACAAAGATCTTGCACACAATCGATTTCTTTATAGTGTTCTCATGATTCATGATACATTGATTATACATATATCATGAATTCAATCAACTTTTACATTAAAATGGGGCTCTGCCCCAAACCCC
>PIVU01000587.1 GCA_003354025.1 Nitrospirota bacterium | reverse complement strand
AAGTGAAGAGATTATACGGCGGGATTGACGTAGGCAGTGAGCGGCATCATGTAATAATCATGGATGATAAAGAGAAGATATTGTTTGATCGGGAGATTGAACAGAAGTACAGTGACTTTCATCAGGCGATAGAAGAATTCAGGGAAATAGAAGCAAAGGAAAAATTATTTATAGAATTTGCAATGGAAGGCAAGAACGGATACGGGACACCATTTGACCGGCTGTTGATAGAAAATGGATTCAGATTATACAACATGGACAATCTCAAGTTAAGAAGGTTTAAAGATGTATTCGGAGCAGAATGGAGAAATGACAGAAGAGACGCAAAAATGATAGCCAAGATGTTGCAATTAAGGGAACTCGTAGATAAAGGAAAAGAAAAGGCATTTATCGAAGTAACAAAAATGCCACACGTCAATGAAAAGCTCAAGATATTATCAAGGCATCAGCAAAGTCTGATAAATGAGAAGATCCGTATACAGAACCGGCTTAGAAAGCGGGTTCAGGAGGTATGTCCTGATATCCTGGAGTTTGGAACTACAGACAGCAAGAAGTTGTTGAGACTGCTGATAAAGTATCCTGACTTTAGCAAATATAAGAAGATAACGATGGAAGCATTATTGAAAATAAAAATGATTGGAACGAAACAGGCTTCATTAATGATTAATGGACTACGAGATATACAATGCTTTGAAGAAA
>PIVU01000096.1 GCA_003354025.1 Nitrospirota bacterium | reverse complement strand
TGTCGGCTCATCACATCCTGGGGCTGAAGTCGGTCCCAAGGGTTGGGCTGTTCGCCCATTAAAGTGGTACGCGAGCTGGGTTCAGAACGTCGTGAGACAGTTCGGTCCCTATCTGTTGTAGGCGTCGGAGATTTGAGAGGAGTTGTCCTTAGTACGAGAGGACCGGGATGAACGAACCGCTGGTGTTCCAGTTGTCGTGCCAACGGCAACGCTGGGTAGCTATGTTCGGACGGGATAACCGCTGAAAGCATCTAAGCGGGAAGCCCACCTCGAGATTAGATCTCCCTTGCTTCACTTCGGTGGAGCGCTGAAGGTCGGTGGTAGACTACCACGTTGATAGGCTGGATGTGTAAGTTCGGTGACGGATTAAGCTAACCAGTACTAATTGACCGTGAGCCTTGACCCCCTTATTCTATGTCATACAGTTAAATGTATAAATCTAAGGATACATCTATTATGGATGTATCCTTTTTTTATTTGAGTTAGTAATGGTCCTCTCGAATCCCTTCTACGTCTTACATGCTATATATCTGCTGAAATTAATTAGTACAGAGCTTTCGACATAATTTAATTGATATGAGTATGTATCAGAAAAATGTTCACGGAATGCTATAATCCGTATTTGGGGATATAGTGCCGCATACCTGTAAAGAATGTTGCCATAATGGCATTGTGCCGTCATTATATTGTCATTTTGATATTGTTCAATTTCAACTAAATTTATAATCCCTTGAAACAATGAGAAATATTTAGTGGCATATTAATTGCAAAACTAAAGTTTAAAATTAAATAGCCGTTAAAAGTATTAAAGGGTGAGTATATGAATTTACTACTAAAGAGCAAAGATGAGAATCTGTCGATGGTAGAAAAAAGATCAAGTGAAAGAGTTCCAACAACTATCAATGCACAATTCTTCTACGGCAATCTGTTTTACTCAGGAACGGTGTTGAATGTATCTGAAAAAGGTATGTTTATAAATACAAGAAGATGTCTTCCTAAAGAAGCCATGTTTGTAGTTATGGTGCGGTCGGGAAAAAGAAGTTTTAAGGTGATTGCAAAAGTTAAAAGAGCCAATAGGTTTAATGATGATTGTAATGGGATGGGAGTTGAATTGCTGAGCCCGTCTTCTGAATACCTGAGGTTCATAGATAATTTAAAGATATCCTGCCATTAGTAGTAATTCATTCAGGAGAGGGGTCCTAATTTCTTCCAACTTTCCTTTTCTTTTTATTCTCGTACATTGATTTGTCTGCTTCCGTAAGAATAACTTCGAGTGAACTGGAGTGGCAGGGATCAAAGTGCGCAATGCCGAGGCTGAGAGACAAGGCGTACCTGTTTTCATCAATTGTATTATGCTGTTTCAGGTTGCCCATTACGCTCTTAGTAACAATATGTTCAATATCTTCGTCTGAATTCTCTGTTAACAAAACAACAAACTCGTCTCCGCCGATACGGGCAATAATGTCTGACTCGCGAAAGCTTGATTTGAGTATATTTGCGGTATCAATAATTGCTCTGTCGCCCTCTTTGTGTCCGTATTTATCATTAATGATTTTCATGCCGTCAAGGTCAACATATATAAGAAGCATAAGTTGTTTATTCCGTTGTGCCAGCTTGCAGTGTTTTTCCGACAATGTGAAGAAACCACGTCTATTAAGGAGACCGGTAAGTACATCGGTTATGGCTGTTTTTTTAAGCTGGTCCTCCATCTTCTTTCTTTCGGTCATATCTCTTAAGCTGCATATAAATAATTGCTTGCTTTCATGGCTTATCTCGCTTACGCTCATTGCCAGTGGAATTGTCGTGTCATCCTGACGAAGACCCTCAATTTCGCGTTCTGGGCACTGACTAGAGGCTGCGCATTTGTTTTGATAGTCGCTAAGGAATTTATTATGGTCATAGCAGTCTGCCTCAGGAACGAGCATATTAATCCGGCTGCCCCGAACCTGGGATTCATTATATCCAAACATAATAGCGGCGGCCTGATTATAAGACACAATTATGCCTTCGCTGTTAATAATGATGATACCGTCAGCCGATAATTCCATAATGGTCCTGGAATATTCCTCGGCTTTTTTTAACTCATTGGCTTCCTCTTTGATGCGGCTGGTCATGGGTCGGAAGACGAATAGTGCCAACATTAGCAGAACTCCCAAAAAGCTCACAGCAATGAGCAATTCCAGGCGTTGCAGCCATGCTATGGATAATTCACTTTCCAGCTGGTACTGCTTCACAAGCGAATCAAGTCCAATAAGAATTTGGTTTGATTTTTCTGAAAGGTAATGAACGTCTTTGTTTCTAGTCAGCACATCTGCATTTGATGATTCTACTATTTTGTTTGCATATTTAAGGTAATCTTTGACTTTTGAGTCCAGAGAGAGTAGTGATGAAAACAGCATGCTTTTCACTGTTTTGGACGGATTGCCGGGAAGGCCAATTTCTGCATTGCCGTTGATTAAACTATTATGGGAGGTGCTCATTAAGTCGATAGCATGTACAAGTTCACTTCGTAACTTATTCTGTCTTATACTGTCTTGAGCGGATAATAGTTGATGTGCTTTTAAAGCTATACGCTGTGACAGCATACGCTGCCGACCGCTTACGTTTATGATGGCGGCGCTTTTTTCTTGCGACTGGATATTTTCCTGTAAAATAAAATACGACGACAGAGCAAGAATCGCCAGCAGGCCGAGGGCAGACACGTATTTAAATGTAATTGTACGTATCGAAAGCTTATTCATACTGGAATCTATTCCAATGAACGATAGGAATTATTGAGAATGATTTGTACATTGAATTATATACTCTCCGAATTGATCGATATACTAATATCATCGGCAGAACTTCATCGTATCTTTAGGTATTGTGACGCTGGAGAGAATATTATATTCCTCTAATTAATAAGAGAAAAACTGTAAATAGGAGTATGTCAGAAAAGTCGGAGCACATAAGATGCTCCAGGATCTTAAGATATGCTCGAGAACTAGCGTGATTGAATGCCCGTATTACACATTAATGCTTTGAGGGACTTAGCTTGGGTACTGCTCATATTGACAAACTGTACTCCTGATTCATAGACAGCGGAGGGGCTTTTTTTAGAGGCGTCTGTCTCGATAAGGGTAGACCATATTACCTTGCCTGTGCAATGTATCTTTTTGTTTGCGTGAGACACAAGATATATTTCATATTGAGAACCAGCGGATAGTTTCTCGTCTGTTCTGTAACATAATCCTCCAAGGCTTATGTCTTTTATCGTTAAACCGGTTGAGTTGTTAATATCAGCAGTGCACTTGTTATTGCCTTCATAGCGACGGCATGTACGTTTTTCTGCTGGCTCTCCGCGTAAAGACTCAATAATATTTGCGGCAAATTTGGACTTTTTATGCTCATACATTAGGATATCGGCAGTAGTGAGAAGATTATCAATTGAACAGGGTGTGGCTGGATTAAAGTGAGAGATGCCCATGCTAAGGGATATGGTGAATTCCCTGTCTTGCTGATTGTTTAGTTTTGCCAGGTTATCCTCAAGATGTTGAGTGATAGTTTTCTCAAAATCAGCGGATGAATCAGTAAGCACCACTGCAAACTCATCTCCACCGATTCTTGCAATAACGTCTGATCCTCTGTAGGTTTGCTGGAGCAGGCGGGCTGTTTCTTGAAGGGCAGCGTCTCCAGCTTTGTGGCTGAACTGGTCATTAATTGATTTCATATTGTCAATGTCCAGATATAAAAGTGAAATGATTTTATTTGAACGAGTGGCCAACTTGCACTGTTGATCTGCCAGCGCAAAAAACCCTCTCCTGTTTAGTATGCCAGTCAGTTCATCAGTTATGGCAGCTTCCCTGAGTTTTGTTTCAAGCTTCTTCCTTTTTGTAATGTCCCTGATAGATCCCACTGAATGCCATTGTCCATGCATTTGGAAAGACGAAATGGAAAGCTCTATGGGAAACCTGCTTCCATCTTTTCTTGTAGCATTGACTTCGAGGGTTTTCCCGACCACTGAGCAAGTCCCGGTTTTATCAAAATTAGGTAATTTACGGTGATATTTTTCTTTTGCAGTTTGTGACACGATCAAATCATGCAGTTTCAACCCAAAGCTTTCTTCTTTTGTGAACCCAAATACTTTCTCGGCTGAATCATTGAAATATGTTATGGCGCCTTTACCGTCGATCACGATGATCGCATCCATTGAAGAGTCTGATATAGCCCGTGCTCTCTCCTCGCTTGCCTTAAGCTTGCGTTCAATGGTTTTTCTCTCCATTGAGTAGGATATGGATTTGTGGAGCAGATGACCATTAGCCTGTCCTTTAACCAGGTAGTCCTGTGCTCCTTTCTGAACAGCTTCAAGAGAAAGCGTTTCACTATTAATGCCGGTTAAAACAATAACAGGAATATCACCTGCCACAGGTAGTATAATATCAAGAGAATTTATTCCTTTGCTATCAGGTAGTGTTAGATCCAGAAGAATTACACCAGGTTTAACGGATTTGATTTTATCAAGGCCTTCCGTGATAGTTGGAGCAGTTTCTATGCGATAAGAGCTGTCCGTCCCACGCAGTAATTCAGATATCAATTTGGCGTCAGCCGGGTTGTCCTCAATTATTAAAACAGTAATAGGTCCAGTGTTCATGTCTTCTCGTTTTTCTTTAAAAATGGAGCATAAATTTTATCTGAGCATTCTGCGCAGATGCCGTGTGTAAAGTCAGCCTCAGTGTGGTCACTGATATATTCTTCAAGCTGAGTCCAGTAGCCTTTGTCATCCCGGATTTTTTTGCAGGAGGAGCAAATCGGGAGTAGGCCACGTAGTGTTTTGACGTTTGACAGAGCTTGCTGGAGCTCATTAAACAGTTTTTTCCGTTCGATTGAGTAATGAATAGAACGTGATAAGAGTTTTCCGTCTATCTGTCCTTTTACCAAATAGTCCTGCGCCCCTTTGTGAACAGCATTAACTGCTACAGACTCATCCTCAAGGCCCGTTAGAATAATGATAGGGATGGCCGGTTTTTTTTCAATAACTTTTTCCAGAGTAGAAAGTCCATGACTGTCCGGGAGTGAAAGATCAAGAAGCACAACATCTTCTTCCAGATCAGTGGGCAGGTTCAAAGCTTCTGAAAGAGATTTTACATCCATAATAATGAAAAGCGTATTAGCTCTACCCTTTAGCATTTCTTTTATAAGTCTTGCATCAGAATCACTGTCTTCAATTAGTAAAATATGTATTGTATTCTTATCCATTGTATTAGATTTTCTCAGGAATCCGGGCCGTGTGGAACCAGAATTCCTCGATGAGTTTCATTAGTTTCGTATAACCGTCAAAATCTGTAGGCTTTGTCAAATAACAGTTTGCACCGAGCTGGTAAGAATCATGAATGTCTTTTTCCGAGCTGGATGAACTGAAAACTATAAGCGGTATAACGCGGAACGAATCATTGCTTTTTAATTCTGAAATAATGGCATGACCGTCCGTCCTGGGCATGTTCAGGTCAAGGAGGATTAAATCGGGTGAAGGTGCATTTTTGTACTTTGCCTCCTTGCTGAGAAAATTCAATATGTTGCTGCTTTCCTCAATAGTATGTATGCGTACATCAAGCTCGCTTTCCTTGAATGCTTCTTCAACGAGACGGACATCAGCAGGGTTGTCTTCAACTAAAAGAATGTCTGTAGTTTTATTAGGCATGTCGACTCTCATAATGATTTTATATCATACTTTTGAAGGTTAATCAAAAAATATAAAGTTATTTTACAGTGTGTAGAGATCACGGCTTCTGTAACAACCTGATATTATGGGAATTATGTCTGGTTGAGTGATTCGACTGTTTGAATATGTCAAATAGCTTTGTACTCTGTTGCTCATAATCTGATTTCCGTTTACGGGCACCGGATTCGGTCAAAGGACTACGTTCTTTTACGCAGGCAGCGTAAAATAAAACGTGCTCCCTTTTCCCGACTCCGACTCTACCCATATCTTCCCACCGTGAAGATCAACAATTTTCTTGCATATTGCAAGGCCTATTCCGGTACCCTCATATGTGCTTCTTGGATGGAGGCGCTGGAACATATCAAAGATTTTATGATTATGTTCATGGGAGATGCCGATTCCGTTGTCGCTGACAGAAAATACCCATTCGTTCTGTTCTTTTGCTGCAGAGACCTTAATTTGCAGAATTTCATCTTTGCTGAACTTGATTGCATTGCTTATGAGGTTTTGGAACAGTTGTTCCATTTGTATGCTATTTGAGGATACTGAAGGCAGTTCGTCTATGCAAATCTCAGCCTTAGTTTTTTTTATGTCTAATGAAAGTGTTGCTATAACTTTTTTTAGCACTATGTTCAAATCAACTAGAGTGTACTCCTTTTTGGCCGTGCTTATTCTTGAGTAGGCCAGCAGGTCATCAATGAGCTGTCCCATACGGTTGGTTCCGTCAGTGATGAAACCGAAGAAATCGTCAGCGTCTTTATCGAGTTTGCCTTTATAACGTCTCACAATAAGGTCGGTGAACCCTGAAATGCTTCTCAGGGGTTCCTTGAGATCATGTGATGCTACATAGGCAAAATTCTCAAGTTCAGCATTGGAGCGGGCCAGCTCATCCAGGGTATTATTTAATATCTCTTCTGCCTGTTTTCGTGCGGTTATATCTCTACCTATTGAAATGAAATATCGTACATTATTAGCATCATCTTTCACCGTAGATACAACGTATTCAAATGGAATTCTCTTTCCATCTTTGCATATAAGGTCTAGCTCTGCTTTACCTGAACCGGAAGTCATTACATTATTTATCGTGGCAGCCGTATTTTTCAAATCCTCCGGGCTGTAATAAGAATCAGGAGCTTTCATATTAGCAATTTCTTCATCGGAATAGCCTGATATATCCCTGAACTGTTTGTTCCACCGGATTGCCTGACCTGTGTTAGGATCGAAGAGAAAGAAAGTATCTATCTGTGTGTCGATAGCGGTATCGGTAAACTTTCTTTCTTCCATTAGCTCTTTTTCTGCTGTTCTGATTTCTGTCACGTTCTGTACAACTGCAGCTATTCCAAGTAATTTGTCGTCATTAGTTTTGACCGGGTAACAACCTAAAATCCAGTTATGCACAACATCAGGTTCAGCGGGAGTTGCGCCGCGGATTTCAATATTCAGTTGCGGCTCCCCGGTCTGCATTGCATTAAGAAATGGCTTTTCGACATTATCGGCTATTTCAGGAACTATCTCCCGAATTGTCCTTCCTACGTGCTCAGCGACAGATTTCCCGTTCATATTAGCGAGAGCTTCGTTTATGCGGACATATCGTAGATCTTTGTCTACTAAACAGAGACCAAGAGGTGATGAATTATATATATTTATAAGTTCAGCAAATTGCTCGGCAAGCTTTTCAGAGCTTTGAATAAGCGCCTGCTCAACCTGCTTTCGTGTCTCTATCTCATCATTAAGTTCGTCACGTGAGGCTGTGATTCTTTTGAGATTCTCGGACATTTTATTGATGGAATCTGCTAGCTCGTTGATTTCATCATCTGAATCAATGTTTATAACCGTGTCGAGATCTCCTTCCCCGATCCTGGATGTCGCATTTTTAACGACCTCCATAGGCCGTGTTATGCTTCTTAATATATAGAGAGCGACACTGACGCATGAAACAATGGATAATAGCAGAAGAAGATATATTGTATTAAAAGCTCTATCTCTCGTGAAGCCGGCAGTATCCCTGAATTCTATTGCCTTCTGACCGGCAAAATTACCCAGGGTTTCCATTGCTATTTCAATCTTTACAACGTGATCCGCCCCTTTACCCCGTGTAATATCTGCGGCCTTTCTTTTATGTCTTGCAAGCATTAAAGCAATAACTTCATCACGTATTGGTTTCCACTGTTTAAACAGGTTAAGCGCGATTATGTACTTTGCATTTTCTCCAAGAAACCGCTCATTGATAATCTCAAAATCACTGTAAACCTCTTTTTCAAGGGTATCAACAATAATGGAATCCGCCTCTATCAGGGTAGTATCTTCTGCAAGGGCAATATCTTTCATGGAGCGGTGAATTTTGATAATGTCTGCATTTATCCTCAGTACGGCGTTGCTTACTGAAAGAGGGTGGTTGTACATTCGTTCAGTTTGTTCAGATAATAAATTCATCCGGTTAATGCTGAATAAAATAAGCGAGAAAAGAAACAGGAATATAAGGAAAAAACCGAACCCTAGGCGGGATCCAATTTTCATTTTAATTGAACTCATATAATTGGTCTAGTATAACAGTTGTACTTTGTTTGTAATTCGAAATTTATTAATTACCCTGCACAGGGAATAGTAAAATAAAACGTACACCCTTTCCCCTCTTCTGACTCAATCCATATTTTCCCTCCGTGGAGCTCGACAACCTTTTTGCATATTGCAAGGCCGATTCCTGTGCCTTCATATGTGCTCTTTCCATGGAGCCGCTGGAACATATCAAATATCTTTGCCTGGTGTTCGGCATTAATGCCTATGCCGTTGTCCTTTACTGAGAAGACCCATTCATCATCGTTTATTGCGGCAGAGGTATGAACAATAGGAGGGGCTTCTCCTTGGAATTTGATCCCATTTGAAATGAGGTTCTGAAGGACTTGCTCCATCTGCATAGGATTTACACTAACAACCGGAAGTTCATCAGAGGTGATTATTGCATTGGCCTTTTCAATATCTACAGAAAGGTTTGCTATTACGCGGGTGAGGATTTTTCTGGAGTCTACTGTTTCTATATTTAATTTTCCGGAAATAACACTTGAGTAGGCAAGAAGGTCATTAATGAGACTGTCCATTCTTCCTGTTCCCTCAAGAATAAACCTTATAAACTCATCCGCGTCTTTATCAAGCTTTCCCTTGTATCGCTTAGACAATAGATCTGTAAATGCTGATATGCTTCTTAAAGGCTCCCTGAGGTCGTGGGAAGCAATATAGGCAAACTGTTCAAGTTCTGCGTTTGAGATTGCTAGTTCATTAAGTGTTTTCTTAAGTTCTTCTTCCGCCTGTTTGCGTGTGCTCAGTTCTATTGATAATTCAGAAGTTCTAAGCTCTACCTTGTTTTCCAGTTCCTCGTTCAATGTCCTCATAGCGTCTTCAGCTTCTATTCGTTTCCTACCGGATGTATATATGGTCACTAAGCCTACAAGGAGTGTTATTGCTAAAACAGCAATAGATGTGATGCGTATAATCTTTTGTCTTGACATTGTGGAATTGATATTATTGATAAGTAAATATTCAAGAGATTCAGAAGATCGTTCAAATGCATAGAGGGCTGAGCGTTCTTTAATCGTGTATGCCTGGGGCCCTGTTTTTTGGTCAACCCACCTCTCTGCGGCAACTTCACGTATATGTTGAAGGTCGATTTCTAATTGATTTAATAGCTCCAGTATTCTTTGATCAATTAGAAGCTTTCCTCTTAATTTGGTTATATTACTTCTTCCGGCAAGTGAATCCTTCACTGATAATTCCGCTCTGTCGAAAACAGGCCATACATCTTCTATCCTTATTGAACCGTCACCAGCTAATATTCTATCCAGCATCAACTGGGCTTTTGTTGCACTTATTCTTGCCTGTGAAATATTATCCAGCAGGGGCATGGTCGTCTGCATGTAATCCTGCCATCTTAATTCACTCAGGCCCAGTAAGGAAACAGATACAATGCCAAGGAAAATGAGCGGCCATAATGAGTGTATTAGTTTTGATAAAATCTGTTTTAATTTCATGTCAGTTATCTTGTTCCCGGTTAATTCCCCTCACAAAGCCCCGCCGCAGTAATATCTCCTGGAAACTCGGTGAAACCAAATGGTTTAACAAGTTCGATATGCTCCTTTGAACCGATAAAGGCCTTGAGGTGCCTGTTAAATTCAGTATACAAATTATGGTCGTCCTTACGGAATCCGAAGCCTCCATAGCCCAGGACTTCTTTCCCGTCAATAGATGGATTCTCAAAGGGCTTTGCCTGTTCTATGCTCGGGTCATTGGCGTTTTTAATAAGCTTCTGAATTGAAAGGCTGGTAAGGGCCAGTGCATTTGCTCGGCCTGACTGGACCGCTTTAAGGCCTGATGGTGTATCAGGTACTGAGATTATCTGAGACGGTGGAATACCCGAGGCCTCAGCATATTTGCCTTCTACTGCTCCATCCATCACGCACAGGATTGCCTCAGAGTTGGCTGCAACATCTTTATAGCTGTGAAGATTATGAGGATTACCGGCTTTTACGAGAAAAGCCTGCCCAATACGGTAAGTCGGCTCCGAGAAATTAATCTCTTTGCATCGATCAGGTGTGACAAACATGCCTGCCGCGATGATATCAAACCGGCCTGCCTTTAATGCAGGAATAAGTGATCCGAATTCGGTGAAGACTCCTTCAATTTTATTTATGCCAATTTGTGCAAGGACTCTGCGTGCAATCTCCGGAGCTTCGCCGGTGAGCGCCCCGTCAGGCGTTGCATAGCCATAGGGGATATCGTTTGCAAAACCAATACGTATAACACCAATCTTCTTTGCACGTTCAAGAGTAGTTTCAGGACGTTCGCAACCGGCTAGAATTATCATAAATAAAACAAGGCCTATTAATATAGGTGCTGCATGCAGGTAAGATGAATTGATTTTATTTGAGTCCATTGTTATTGTCTCCTGTTGTAATATTTATGTAATTCATAATTCGTAATTAATCTTCCCCCTCCCGGTAGCGTAAAACTAAACGTACTTCCTTTCCCTTCTTCCGAAGCTTGATCGAATGTGGCTCTGAACTTTGTCTCGCTATCAGATAGGGAAATCTTCTTTGAAATAGATTTGCCGGATAATATTGTATTATCTCTAATTTCGTTACTCATTATTAAGTCTCTTGCAGAGATTGTTTTATACAGTAGATTTCGATCTATTGATTTATGTTAGTTTGACATGATGAGAGGTCCTGTCTCTGAAACTCATTACTGTACTTATCTAAATCGTACTACAAAAAAGGGAAGTTGTATAGACTATAGCCCCGTTTGCTAAAAAGAGAATTGTGCAATGATAGCAGTTGGTTGTGAAATGTTCGAGGCTGCTTTTTTAAAGGCAGTATATCGAAAAATAGTGAGGGTGTAAGCGGAGTAAGTCAAGACATATTTCATTTATTACTGTTGCAATATTTGCATATCAGTTTCAGCAATAATTCGAAATATGTAAATGGAACCCTGTAAAATGAGGTCGCTATGAATCTACTTTTGGATTGCTGTTTTTTTTGTCTGCATACATCAGGGTGTCAGCTGTTGTCAGCAGTGAATCTATTGAGCAGGGATGTTCAGGGTCATAATGGGCAATTCCGGTGCTGAAAGACAGGTTGAATGATAAGTTTGTAAGGGTTTAAGTTAATAATTGAACATTATTAGTTTTCCTGCCTGCTAAACTATCCCTCGATCAAGAGTCCTGTACTGAATAGCTTCCGAGATATGCTCGGCATTGATGTTTTCGGAGCGCGAGAGGTCTGCTATTGTCCGGCTGACTTTCAGAATTCTTGTGTATGCTCTGGCGGAGAGACCCAATTTATGCATGGCAGTTTCAATGATATCCTTGGCGTCCTTGTCCAGGATACAATGTTTTCGTGTATGCTTTGACTTCATTTTCGCATTGGAGTATATGCTGTCATTATTGAAACGCTCATTTTGAATCTGACTGACATGGCGGAGCCTGGCCCGAATTTCTTTTGAAGATTCACCGCAATAATCCTTTGAAAGATCTTTGTAGGGGACCGCAGGAACTTCAACGTGAATATCGATCCTGTCCAGCAACGGTCCGGAAACCCTTTGTCTGTATCGGTGTATTTGATAAGGTGAGCATGTGCACTGGTGCCTCGTATCTCCAAGGTAACCGCAGGGGCAGGGGTTTAGAGATGTGACGAGCATTATTGAGGCCGGATACGTAATGGATGACAGTGCTCTTGATATGGTGACGTAACCGTCTTCCAGCGGCTGTCTCAGTACTTCAAGGACATTCCTCTTGAATTCAGGCAGTTCATCAAGGAATAAGATCCCATTGTGGGTAAGACTTACTTCACCCGGTTTGGGGACAGTTCCGCCTCCTACCATGGC
>PIVU01000314.1 GCA_003354025.1 Nitrospirota bacterium | reverse complement strand
TCCGACGGAAGAGGAATTGGCAAGAGAGTTACGGCAAGAGCTAGAGTTAATCAGGGCTGAGAGGAAAGAAGAACGATTATGATATTTGAAGAATGGGTGACACCACCCATGAAAAATGAACGTCGAGCATCGAACGCTCAATATCGAATGTTGAATGTTAGGTATAGGAAGTTTGTATTTCATTCGACGTTGGATGTTCGATGTTCAATGTTCGACGTTCATCTTTCAAAAAGTCCTTTCTCGTAATTAGTAATTGATTATTAATCTGTCACGATGAAAGAACCAACCCCATCCCACGGAATATCCGCCCTGAGGCAGTGAGACAGGATAGAGCCATTTGCCATCCAGGCCCCTGTGACGACGGTCATCCTTGCCGGTGCCGCATGCACAGGCAAGGTCATACTGGGAGTCATCGGATAATAGTTTTAGCTTTTCGATTGTGTCCATAGTAAATTACCTTTAGTGATTATAGCAAATCATGCAGTCATATATAGCAAGATAATTAATTTCAAGGACATTCTACCAGAATGTGCGGTTGAAGAATTTATTCATGGGAGATAGGCGAGTCCATCTGCCGCAAGCAGGACGAGTTGGGATGGGGCAAAGCGGTCGTAATAAATCTTGCACGCGATCTTCAGTCAGAGTTTCCGGGTCGCAATGGATTGTCTTCACAGAATCTCTGGTTTATGCGTCAGTTTTACCGGGAATACAGAGATAAAGCAAATCTCCAACCACTGGTTAGAGAAATAAGTTGGGCAAAAAACCTTGTTATTCTAAGCCGTTGCAAGGTCGATCTGGAGCGGGAATTCTACCTGCTCGCCACCGTAGGTATGAAAAGAATTTTCACGCCTATGGAAGTTTAGAAAATTGTGTAAACACAACCCTTATTTTTCCTTTTCTCTCCTGAATCCTATTTTCTGTTTTTTCTTCTCCGGAGCTTCCATAAGGCTATAGATAGCTTCGAATACTACTTTGAATTGTTTATCGTATTTCTTCTCGAGAGCTTTAAGCTTCCGTGCAAGTTGAGCATTTGAAGCAAGCATTTTACGGAGCCGTACAAATGTTCGCATTATTTCGATGTTAACCTGAACGGCTCTATCGCTTTTTAGTACACATGACAACATGGCTACTCCCTGCTCTGTAAATGCAAAAACACTAGGTGCATGCTTTATTTTGGAACTTATCACAATTTGTGATAAGTTCATAATTTCATCTCTTGATAAAGAAAACATAAAATCATCAGGAAATCTTTTAATATTTCTTTTTACAGCCTGATTCAATACCCGTGTTTCAACTCCATAGAGTTCTGCCAGGTCCCTGTCGATCATGACCTTTTGGTTCCTAATCATGTAAATTCTCTTCTCAACAACTTCTTGTGGAATAAGTTCAGCCATAAAGTCCCCCTTTGTTTAATTACGAATTACGAGTGTAAAGACTAATTATGGATTGCGATTTGTAATTCGTAACTTGTACTTGATTTAAGCCTTGTCCCCAAATGACTGTTGATTATAACATAGCCCGAGGATCGCAAGTGCAAGAGACAAGACTTGAGCCCACACAGAAATCAAAGCAGGGGAAGATTGGGTTTAAAAGGGATAAGGGAAGTAAAATGGTTTTCTATTACTTACTGATAACTGTCACGATGAAAGATTTGACCCTGTCCCACTAGAATTGCTTTATATCTTCCCTGAAAGAGATGCCCGGATCTTTTGTGCTTAATATTATAATAAGTAGTATATGCACCATTAATGTGTTGCATGATTTGAGAAAGGTTTCCCTTGGGAGTTTCCAGAAGAAGATGGTAATGATTATTCATGAGGCAAAATACATGAACTATTGCCCCGTAACGGAGGTAAGCCGATTTCAGGTAAAGGAGAAAGTTCTTTCTGTCTCCCTTATTCTTAAATATTGCCTTACGTTCATTACCGCGCGACGTTATGTGGTAATAAGCGCCTGGATACTCAATTCGCAAAGATCTTGCCATACATGTCCCCTAACACGTTTGCATAATTATAGTTTAAGCGTGAAAATATTTAAAGTGGCTTAGAGATTAATGGTGGTTTTGTAAATTGTGTAGGTCTGACCCCACGGGTTCAACTTTACTGGAAAATTGGTAAAGAGATATCGGAACGTCAAGAAAGTGAAGGCTGGGGAAAATCGGTAGTAAAAAGATTATCCCATGATTTACGTTCGGAGTTTCCCGGCACATCAGGATTTTCTTCCCAGAACCTGTGGTATATGCGGCAGTTCTACTCAGAGTATAAGGAATTTACAAATCTCCAACAGCTTGTTGGAGAAATTCCATGGGGGTGCTTTGGGGCTTGATAATGAGCCTTTAAATGGGTGTTACCACCAAACAATTATGTTATATGCCTCATAAAACTGATATAGGCTTAAGATATTTTATCTAAATTCAGACAATAGCCTTAAATAATAAACAGTTGCAGCTCAATCTTATATGGGCATATTAATTGCGTATTTTCTTTACCAATGGGCTGTTAATCTATCTTTTGTATGTGTAAGGCTAGGAATGAACAATAAAGCCACTTTATGGTCATTAGCTTTAGCATTAATATTCAGCATAATAATATCACATGCTGCTACAGCAGTTGATTATCCACACACCAGCATAAACAGCATAGCCTGTGATTCATGCCACTATGTGTATGGTGATGGGCCTTCTCATTTGCCTCCCTGGACAAAGCACACACAACAGGATATAGACGATACTGAGTTCAATACGCTCTGCTGGAGTTGCCACAATGACATAGAAGCTCCCTATGTAAGGACACATTCCAGTCTTCAAATCGACAATGGGTACGGGGACTGGACAGTTGAGTGCAGGGTATGCCATAACCCTCATACTCAAAAACAGGCCCGCACATACGGAAACGAC
>PIVU01000313.1 GCA_003354025.1 Nitrospirota bacterium | reverse complement strand
ATCTTTATTCAAAAGTCAGGTGTCTTTGAAGAAATATTCAACAACCAGCGCTCTACAAATGACCTGGACATGTCAGATTTTTGTAGCGCAAGTGAATATACTCATTGTTCCACAGAAAATAAAGCTACCCCTGTTATTTGACATAGTGGATGAAATACTACCTAACAGGTTAACAGTGAGTACAGGAGCTAAATGCAGCAATATAGTTTTTGCATTATTTGCTTAAAATTTATTGCCCTGTCTTTACTCGAAAATATATTTTACTAATCGAAACTTCCGACTGTCCTTCAATTATAAACCCGAGCCTATTTCCCGAAAGGGTCAAATCCGAAAGCCCCGCAATATATTCCCCGTTAATAAAAAAACGGATTTTATCACCCTGTCTGGCAATTCTGAGTACATTGTGCAAATTTGAATATATTTTATTAAAATTCCCTTCAGCTAACTGATTCAGAACACCTTTCTCATACTTCCTTATGGAAAATCCTTCATTATTAATGACCTGGAATGTATAATTATCCAGTACACTCTGTGCACCAAATACCAGCCCGTAAGCAAAACTGCCGGGTGTACTGACAGCCCTGATGGATACTTCGATCAGAAAGTCAGATTTAAATGGGAAGTCATGACCATGAAATACAAGGTGAGGTCCCGAACCTCTTTTATTTTTCAGGTAATACTCGCCTTCTCTTATTTGTGCTGATGCCGCGTATGTATCGAACTGCTTCCATTCGTTTGAATTATCATCAAAGGGCTCAAGATAAGTCATGTATCCATTCCGTGAAGACCCGACAAAGAAATCATTCTCTTTCTCCTCTTCATCGGCTGCAGACAGTATTTGCTGTTCTGATCCTTTGTCTGATTCATCAGTGGAAGGCTCTTCAACAATTAATTCAGTTTCTACTACATTCATCTCTTCGACTGGCGCATCCAGGACCTGCTGTTCGCCTGAATCGGTAGGGCTTTCTGCAGGGGCCTCTATTTCTTCAGTATCTTCAGCCTTAATAGTATGTTCTATTAGCGGGTCCAGTGATTCTTCAACACCTGACAATTCCACATTATTGATATTATTCTGGTCCGTGGTTGTTTTCACCGGCAAAGATTCAGCCGTTGCCGCCTGTTTATCAACCGCATGATCAGTTTCAGTTTTCAGACTCTCCGGTTCATTCACATGTACCTCAGAAATTGCAGCTTTTTCATGAACAGACCTCGAAGAATTCTCCAATTTCTCATGTACTGTTTGGGGGGCGACTACTATTTCCATTTTTTCAGCAATCCCCGAGATAGGAGCCTCTTCTTTAACATTCACTGGAGGCTCCTGCCTTAAATCCATAACCGGCAATTCATTTCCCTGAACAATTGCAGGGACTGTAGTTTCAACAATACTCAATGCATCATTTTTTTCAGGAGATACTGCTGCCTGTTCAGTACCCTCAATAGCTTCACTCCTGGATTCGGCAGTTTCCACTGGAGATATATTGTCCTGCATCTCATTGTGACCTTGATTCATGTCCGTCAGCACTTCATCTGCAGTCGTCCTCGCGGCCTCCATCCGGATATCCTCATGAACATTAAGATCCCTATCCTTATTAATTGTACCCGGCCGCATAAATACAGCAAATGCAATTAAAACAATAACGGTAACCGCAGCAATATACCAGTGAGTCTTTCTGGCTTTTTCTCTCTCACTATTCTGAAGTTCCATCCTCTCTTTTTCAGAAATACCCCAATTAATGTCATGGTCAGATTTGTAGATCAACGCATCATCTCCCTGGTACGCTTCACGCCCGAAAATACTTTCGTGAAATACAGCAGCTTTATTATCCAAATGTACCGGTGACTCACTGTCCATTCCCATGACACTGGTGACACCCTCATTTGTTGTCTCCGTACCTGCTTCGTCTAAATCCAACCTTTCCGCAGCTCTGCTGATTGCCTGTAATATCGCTCCATCTTCCTCTTGTGCTATCGGCACTTCCTCTTTAATATTAATTGTTCCGGTAGGCCCATTATCCTGATCAACCGACACTTCATCTACCTGCTGATTTTCAGGAACATTATCAATGATCTTTCTTCTGGTTTCTTCATCAATACCGAGAAATTGTACTCCGACCAGGCATTCAAAGTCCGTTGTTTTCTTCCATATTATCTTCCCCGCAACGGGGACATTAAGGTTGCCCTGAGGGTCTTTCAAAAAGAATTCCAGACAGTCTCCCGCCTTTAAGTCGTAATTCCGGGATTCAAAGCTGAAACCATCGGGTGAGATGTTTTTGGTAAGACCGAGGTAATAGTTTGCATTCAAGACATTCGGCTGAATGTTAACTATAAAGAACTTTTCTTCTCTTTCAAATTGTCTGTTATCCTGCAACATTCATTTGGGCCCCTGTTTATTCATGCTGCGATTAACTATCATTGCATCAAAGGCATTACTGTTATTATAAAAACTACCATATTATAAAAGATACGGCTCTTTTCCTTAATTTATTGAATTTTCCTTTCATTATTGGGATAATTGTACTCATGCAGTTTTAAGACAGGTTATATATGGAAATGATTGCTTATTACCTGGCGGTTAAAGCACAGAAACTTGAGCAGTATTAAAACAGAAGGGATACAACTGGACATGCTTATTAACAGTGTTGAAGCACGCATTCTTGGATGTTTGATTGAAAAACAGATCACTACTCCCGATTATTACCCCCTTTCACTAAACTCACTTACTAACGCCTGTAATCAGAAATCCAATCGAGACCCCGTAGTTTCCTTTGAAGAAACAGTCGTCGTCAGGGGACTGGACAGTCTTCAGGACAAAGGATTGTCTGAAAAGATGTATAAGTCGGACAGCCGCGTTCCGAAATATCGGCACAACTTTGACAAAAGTCTTAATCTTTCGCGCAGTGAAGT
>PIVU01000095.1 GCA_003354025.1 Nitrospirota bacterium | reverse complement strand
TGTCTCAGTACTTCAAGGACATTCCTCTTGAATTCAGGCAGTTCATCAAGGAATAAGATCCCATTGTGGGTAAGACTTACTTCACCCGGTTTGGGGACAGTTCCGCCTCCTACCATGGCGACATCAGATAATGTATGATGGGGTGCTCGAAAGGGTCTTGTAGCAATCAGGGGCTGGCCGTGATTGAGAAGGCCTACTGCGCTGTGGATTCTTGTTGTCTGTAATGCTTCTTCAAAAGTCATGTCGGGGAGTATAGTGGGAATTCGTTTTGCCAGCATTGTTTTGCCTGAACCAGGGGGGCCTATCATTAACATATTGTGGCCTCCGGCAGCGGCAACCTCGATCGCTCTTTTAACATGCTCCTGACCCTTTACATCAGAAAAGTCCTCTTCGTAAACGGAGTTTTCCCTGATAACTGAAGATATGTCAATATATGTAGGTTCTATTGCCTTCGTGCCCCTGAAGAACTCTATGAGTTCGGGAAGGTTTGCAAAACCGTAAACAGGAATGCCCTCTACAATAGCTGCCTCTTTTGCATTTTCTTCAGGCAGGATCAGTCCTCTCATGTTTTCATCCCGGGCTTTCAGCGCCATCGAAAGAGCGCCTTTGACCGGTTTGATTTTCCCGTCCAGTGAGAGCTCCCCCGAGAGCATGTACCCATTTACATCTTCTTGATTAATGATCTCTTCAGCAACGGCAATACCAATGGCAATAGGTAGGTCAAATGCCGACCCTTCTTTTCTGATATCAGCCGGTGCGAGATTAATTGTGATCTGTTTAAGAGGGAAATTGAAGCCTGTATTTTTCAGAGCAGTTCTGACTCTGTCTTTGCTTTCCTTAACAGCTGCGTCAGGAAGTCCTACAGTGGAGAAGTGCGGCAGCCCTTTATTAGTGATATCAACTTCGACTTCAACAACATAGGCATCAATGCCCAGAATTGTTGCGCTGAGAATTTTTGATAGCATGTCATGTCCCCTAAAATTAAATCAATTAACTAAGTAAAATAATATAACACAAAAATGAAAATAACGTTCACGAATCAGTGTATTACATCAACATTCTATAAAAAGGGTGAAAAATTCTTTCTCAGAACAGACGGTCCTGACAATCGTCACTATCCTTTCATCTGAACCCGTTTTGCTTTGAATGACACTCTAATCTGCTTAATTTGACCGCATTAATAGGCAATATACATATATATCTATAGATTCTCTTAAGTAAATTTGTTATGATTTCAACCATGGAATTAACCGCCCACATGGAAGAAGTAGAAAACCTGCTTGAGAATAAGGATTATCATAGACTTAAGGAAAGTCTGACAAGCCATCCTGCGGAAACTGCCGAGCTGATAAATCAGCTTGCTCCGGAGCATAGAACGCTGATATTCCGTCTCTTAAGTAAAGATACTGCTGTTGAGGTTTTTGAACATGTTGACGGCGCAGTCCAGTCCGAGATACTGAGCGGTTTTCTTGATGAAAAAGTTCTCGGGATTGTTGATGAAATGAGTCCTGATGACAGGGCCCGTCTTATTGATGAACTTCCGGCAAGCGTTGTAATGATGCTCAGAAAAAGGATGACTCCCGAAGAGTGGCACTCAACAGCCGTGCTGCTTGGTTACAACGATAATACTGCCGGCAGGATTATGACACCTGAATTCGTTGACCTGCGTGACCATATGACTGTAAGAGACGCACTCAAACGAATCAGGCGCATTGGAGATGACAGTGAGACTATTTATTATTTATATGTAATTGATGAAACGAGGCATTTGCTCGGTGCCATATCTCTGAGAAAAGTAGTCCTGTCTGAAATGGACACGATGATCCGTGATATCATGGATACTGATCTAATTAAAGTTTCCACCGATGATGACCAGGAAGATGTTGCCAGGGTCACACAGGACTATGACTTTCTGGCAGTTCCTGTAGTGGACAAGGAGAACCGCCTTGTGGGGATAGTAACGGTTGATGATATTATCGATGTTATCGAAGAAGAGGCAACCGAGGATATACTCAAAGGCAGCGGTGTTGAAGTTGCTGAAAAGGGATATTTCGAGTCTTCAGTTATGAATAATTTCACGAAAAGGATAGGGTGGATGATGCTTCTTCTGGTATTGAATACATTAACGGGAAGCATAATCCTCAGCCAGAAGCTGTTGCTGGAAGGAATGGTTGTTCTGTCTGCATTTATACCGATTCTTATCGGAAGCGGCGGAAATGCCGGGGCACAGTCATCAACGGTAGTAATACGTGGTCTTGCTATAGGTGAGATAGATGTTGAGAGTGCTATGCGTATTATTTTACGTGAATTCGTCCTCGGCATATCAATAGGCCTTCTTCTCGGCCTGGCTGCCACACTCTGGGCCTTCTGGCTGCAGGGTGACTGGACAGTATCATTTGTCGTTGGACTGAGCTTTATACTGGTAATAACAATCGCAACAACAATTGGAACATTTCTACCGTTCCTGGTGAAAAGGATGGGCTTTGATCCGGCCCTGATCGCAACCCCTCTAATAACAACGACGATCGATGTTACTGCGCTTTTAATTTATTTCATGATAGCAGGATATCTGCTTGGTTAATCTGTAAGAAATCTGCAGGGTATGAAATTACTGACAATGCCTGCGCTGCCTAAGGGATCATTCCATATTTCCAGTCAGAGAAGATAGAGGAGCTCGCGAACTTTTCATATCCTCTAATATGGGCTATCTGGTCCGGATCAAAGGAATGGCCGAACTGGCGTTCGAGGTGCCGGAGCGTGTCTATGGCTGTTTCATACTGGTTTGCGTGAATGCTGACAGCCAGAAGGGTCCAGTATGCGTCTTCCAGGGATGAATCCTCAAGGATGGCATATTTGGCATACTTGATTGACTCAAGATATTTTTTTTCCGTTAAATATACGTTTGACTTCAATAAATGTATGGCAGCGTCTCCACCTGTGTACTTTCCGAGCTGGTCCAGCGCATTGTGAGCGGCTTTATAGTTTCTTTCATTTAAGTAGTGGTCAACTAGCATGAGGCTTAGTGCAGGATCATCTCCAATATGAGTACAGACGTCCTTGAGGGCGGACTGATATTCACGTTCAGCACCCGCTGCACTGGCAATAAGAACTCGTGTAACGAGAATAATACGGCTGTACTTTAATTTGTCAGGCAGATCTTTGTACTTCTTTAACCACTGCTCGTAGTTATGAGTGACTGCAAGGCCTGCCAATTCAGAGAATTTATCTACACTGTCATTGTCGATCCATGATTCGCCAAGTATAGTTGCAAACAGAGTGTTGTCGCGAGGGAGCATGAAGACAAGGGCCTGGCGGAGAGAAGAGGAATATAACTGCCCCTGTGCATAGTCATGCCAGTCTATTATTCTTACAAGACCCTGGTTGTCTTTCTCAAGAATGAAATCAATGTATGACAATCCTCTTTCTCCCATATCGATCCGCATGAGTGCGCGTTGTTCATTGTTCACGTTCCTGGTATTAACAAAAGTTAATCTGGTCTGTTGTCCAAGATTACTTGTCATGATTATGCCTGCCTGGCTGAGAACGGAGTTTATTTGATTCCTGGCTGTAATGATTTGATTGTTAACAGGCATTCCGCTGAAAGTTCGGTCCAGAAGGGCGGTCTTATTGATAATGCTATTAAATGCCTCGGCACTTCTGTTGTTAAGCACGGTAACGATGTTATGCCCTGCATTTCTATATTCGCTCTCAAGGGAAATCCCGGTACGGCCTGTCTCCTGTATAATTACTCCAGACTTTCCGGAACTGGCGCATGAACTGAGAGTGATGCAGATCAAAGCGGCTGTAAGTAATTTAAGGGTTGATCTGTTAATAATTGAATATAAGTTCATCTGTTTACTGGTCCTCCATTATTATCCCGGCACTTTTAAGTGCTTTCGAGTATTTATATCTTCGACTTTTTCTGGCCTACTCTTAAACGGAACAGGTAAGCTGCTGATTAATTTGAGAAATAATGTGAAGCGATCTATGATTGATTTGCAGGGGTAATTAGAATGGCCCGGAAGGCGTAATCGACTTAAAGTAAAATGCGGGTAACAAGCTGAAACATGCTTAAATTAAAAGGAAAATGGCCAAAAAAAACGGCCTGGCATAACCAGGCCGTTTTACTGGACATTGACGTATCGTCAGCTCTTTTCATCGTACTCAAGAGTGACAATTACTGTTCTATTCAGTGCACGGCCCTCAGGCTCGGCATTGTCATAGAGAGGGTGATTCAGGCCGACACCGGTATGGGACAGATTGGTACGTGTCTGCATTCCCGCTGCCATGATTTGATCGTATACTGCTTTTGCACGGCGTTTAGACAGTCTCATATTGTAGTTATCGGTGCCTATGGAATCTGTATGACCAACAATTCTAACACTGGCATTGGGAAGCTCCTTCATCCTTGCAATAATCCTGTTAATGACAGTTTTGTTGTGTGCCCTGATATTTGCCTTGTCATATTCAAAAAGAATAAGGGCGTACTGTTCCAGGATTCGCTGTCCTCTTCTCTGAGCTGTCTGTGCTTCTTTTCTGATGAATTTTACATTTGTAATTGCAGCATTTTCATCCCTGAATGCAATGCCCTCATTGTCAGTAACTTCAACGCTTGCAGTCAGAGTTTTGAACGCAGCGATTCTGCTTAAACCTGCGGGAATAAGATTGAATGTAACTGCAGATCCAATATCTCCCTTACCTGAAGCAGAATCTATGATTGTATCATCACTCCCCTTTAGGTCTACTTTCCAGCTGGCAATACCTGCATCAGACTGAATTTGTGGAGTGAGTTTTAACGTGCTTGCATCAGCCATTTGCTGGACGTATGTTGTTTGAACAATATCGAGAATCGAGGCGTGATCGGAGTGTATCTCAACACGGCGGTTCTCGGCGATTCCCGAAGGAGCATTGCTTGTACTGGGGACTGAAGGGAGATTTCTTGAACTGATGTCTATCCTCGCCGGGTCTATCCCCCAAATATCCTTCAGGTATGTCTGTACTGACTCGGCCCTGTTTTGTGAGAGCGTGATATTATTGCTCTCAATTCCCCGGTTGGCATTGCAGCCGACTAATGATATCTGTGCATCCCGGTTATCCTTGAGTCGTTTGCCGATGATATTCAGAATGTTGCGATACTTATCCATAGGTCCGCCCAGCTCGAGTTCAGAGAAGTAATAAGCCGAGTCCGTACTTGAAAAACGGATATAATCATCGGAAATGCTGCTCTGTCCATTCTCAAAAAAGACGTAGTTGAGAAGTGGTGAACTGTCAATGGTTGTTACTTCTTCAATAACGACTGTAGCAGGCTCGAGGGCGGCCATTCCCGTCGGTGGGTTCATGACCCTGTATGTGAGGACATACTGGTGCCTGAGACTGTTGGAAAAACTCTGAAAGATCGGTGTTAATTCTGATGAGGATTCTGCTTTCCATATTCTGCCGCTATGAGATTCTGAAAATTTGCGGAGGAAAAAGTCCAGAGACGTGTCTTCCTTGAAGTCCAATGCATAGGCCGAAAAATTTGAAATCCCTTCAGCCATTGATGCAACTTTATCAGTCCTTGCCCTGCTGTTTATGTCTTCTCCATCTGTAAATACGAGGAGAAACTTGTTGCTTTCTTCGGGCATGCTGCGGATGATGTCAAGACCGACGATCATACCTTCATATAGATAGGTTTTTTTTGTAAGCCCCTGTGTGAAGCTTTCAATGAAAAAGGACCTGAGTTCGTTTGTGTTGTTTGACTGTAGCTTCCTTGCATTGTATGCAAATCCTCCTGTGATGATTTGCTGCTTATCGTCAAAAACAATGGCGTGCACATTATCAACAGGTCTTATTGTTTTGTAAAATTCCTCCAGTGCACTGAGCAGAGGCTGAACAGCGTTTCGGGTTTTCATGGATGTGGAGTTGTCTACGACAAGTACAATATTTAATGGAACCTCTTCTGTAGTTGACAGCGGAGTGGCGGAAAGGACTTTACCTGTTTTGCTGCCTCTTATAATGGAAAAATCATCCTTCTGAAGTCCCTGTACTGGATTGTTGTCCGCATCAAGTACCGAGACCAGGGCCCTGTTATTGTCAGATGAATGCACAAGAAGTTTAACTGTGTTGTTTGGGCCGAAGACTTGTATGTCCTGTACAGACATTGCTGCTATGCTGCATACTCCCAGCAAAATAATCATAAATATTTGAGATTTTCTTATCATTTTACCCTCCTGTTTGGGGAATTGTGTCTGCGGTTGTGATTGTGTTCGAGGTGAACATTTTGATCTAAATAAATCATCTCTTAAATAGTGTGAAGAATCGTTATACTCACCTTGTATCACACATTTACGCACCTGTCAATAATCTGTAATTTCAGTGCTTATATGAAGCATGAATACCCGTTGAAAATCAAAGAGTTTTGTTGTGAAAACGAGTTTTTGTGATTTAGGGGTTTCTGCAAAATAACAGTAAAATATATCTTTTTGTGTACAGTCTGCAATTTCTTTACTGATATACTGTTGCAGTTATTGTAGATGCTGTTGCGTAAGCGGTTGTTGAATATTGATATTTACTGGCAGGGAATTTAGAATATCATTTCAAAACACATATACTGATTCAGGCTATCTACCGGCCTGTTTTATTTGAAAGGAGAAAATATGGATTTAGTAGTTTATCTCTCAGGAGAAATTCATACTGACTGGCGGGGCCAGATTAAACAGGGTGTTGTAAAGAATTCTCTGCCTGTAACATTCACCTCTGCTGTTACTGACCATGAAGCGAGTGATGCTGCAGGAGATCCTCTTGGTAAAGAAGAGAAGGGTTTCTGGCGTGACCACAAGACAGCTAAAGTGAACGCCATACGAACCAGGACCCTGATTGAAGAAAGTGATGTTGTTATTGTGAGGTTTGGCGATAAGTATAAACAATGGAATGCAGCCTTTGATGCAGGATATTGTGCTGCCATCGGTACTCCCTATATCACTCTTCATGACGAAAGTATTATTCACCCACTTAAGGAAGTTGACGGCTCTGCAATGGCATGGGCCCAGACTCCTGAGCAGGTTGTTGAAATACTTAAATACATCACTAAGGAGTAGGTCCAGAGTGAACAGGAAGGTGAAGGTGGACGGGCATGCAGTTGAGGTATTGATTGTATTGTAAGCAGCTTTTTTAGTTATAAGATAATTAAATGCATACCTTTAAGCAACATTAAGTATATGCTGTTAAATAGTTGAATGAAAACATGAAACATGGTTCAGCCTTGAATGCAGTCTTCTAACATGCAACCTGTTTATTCCCCCTGATGTCTGGAAGAAAAATTATCTTTACGATAGAATATAGAAATATACCGCATCTCAGTTGGAGTTCTTTTTGTCGAAATCAAAAATGAATTATAAAATGAGAAAATTAAATGTTCGTCCATATAGCATCTTGAATTTGACAGCAGTACTGCTGGTGCTTGCAGTGTCTTTATTATCAGGATGTGAAAAGAAGGCAGAAAGCAGGCTGCAGGTAGAAAAAGGATTTAAAAGTGATGTTCCTGATTTTAATTCCATCCCCGGAGTGAAAGAGAGGAAGGAAAAGTTTTTTGCTTTTATCCAGCCTTTCATTGATGAAAAAAATGCAGAGATAACCGCCAGTCGGAATAAACTTCTTGAACTCTATAAGAATTATTTGAATAAAATACCTTTGAATGTGGAAGAGACGAAGTGGGTGGACAACCTGGCCAAAGAGTATAGACTAAACGGAAAAAAAATAGCACCTGATACCCGCTGGATACTTCTGCTGAGGCGTGTGGATATTGTCCCTCATGACCTTGCACTTATTCAGGCAGCAAAGGAATCCGGATGGGGGGCCTCGCGTTTTGCAAGGTCCGGATATAATATGTATGGCCAGCAGTGTTTTACAAAAGGCTGCGGGATAATGCCCCAGGACCGTGCTGAAGGCGCTGTCCATGAAGTTGCCAAGTTTGATTCGGTTAGGGATTCTGTACGGAGCTATATCCGTAACTTGAATACAAGTACTGCTTATCATGATTTTCGGACAATCAGGTTTACACTCCGCGAAAACGGGAAGGTCCCTGACGGATACTCGCTGATACCTGGCCTTCATCTTTATTCGGAGCGCAGGGACGCCTATTTGGCAGAGTTGCAGGACATGATCATTTCAAACAGGCAATTCATGGGTTCTTAGCATGCCTGTCAACCGCTACATTTATCTTTCTGTGATACCCGGGCCGGTCTATATATTCCTTTTCATCCTTTTTGTTTTTGTTACACTCACGTGCTTTACCAGTCGTTCTTATGCCGGTGACCATGCAGTGATTTTACAGTATCACCATTTTGGGGATGATACTCCGCCGTCTACAAGTGTTACGATGGAACAGTTTAGGAGTCACCTGGAATACCTCAGGCAAAACGAATTTACTGTACTGCCTCTGAGCGATGTAGTAGAGCTTCTGAAAAAAAATATGGACCTGCCTGATAATGCGGTAGTAATTACGATTGATGATGCCTATAAATCGATCTATGAACGGGCATATCCTCTTCTTCAGCAATACGGTTATCCATTTACGGTTTTTGTTTCTACAGAGGGAGTATCACGAGGAATTAAAAGTTATATGACTTGGGGGCAGATGAAGGAGATGCAGGAGCATGGAGCATCATTTGCAAATCATAGTCATACCCATGATTATCTTATTCGCTCGCGTAAGAATGAAAGCCGGAGTGAATGGAAAGAACGGGTAATGAATGATATTCAGACAGCTTCGAAACTGCTTAAAGATAAACTGAATGTTGATACAGACCTGTTTGCTTATCCTTACGGGGAGTATAATGATTCATTGTTAGAAATAATTAATGAACTGAAGCTTACAGGCATAGGGCAGCACTCTGGTCCGATGTGGTCCGGCAGTAATTTTACTGCTCTGCCGAGATTCCCTATGGCCGCACGATTTGCCGACATGGAACAATTCATAACCAAGATCCGCAGCCTTCCGCTTCCAGTTGTTTCTGCTAATCCAAATGGCATGGTTTTGCCTGAGGGTGTGGATATACCCGTGCTTAAAATGATGCTTGCTCCCGGTGAATACCTGCCTGATTCAGTTGCATGTTTTGCAAGCGGACAGGGAAGCATAAAAGTGCGCTGGACTGACCGGAAAAAACTTACACTGGAAGTGACTGCTGAGCAACCGCTGCCGAAGGGGCGCAGTCGTTATAACTGTACTGCTGCTCATAAGCGTGGAAGCAGGTTCTTCTGGTATAGCCATCCCTGGATAAGAACGGATAATTAGTCAGCCTTTTTAACAGGGCGTTTACTTTTTAACGGCCCCATCCCGATAAGCCTGTCCGCAAGATGTCCAACAGCTACGGCATAATAATGAGAACGGTTCCATCGCATGATAACCCGGTAATTTGTATAAACCAGAAAGGCGGGCGATTCCTGTTTTGCGGGCAACACAAGTGATGCCTTCATGTTTACCGCGGGTAAGTTGCCGCCCTCTATTTTTCTAACTCCAAGCGCCTGCCACTGGGCAAGAGGTTTTACTGTCTCCAGACCGGCCAGTGATGAATCAAAACCTGAGGGAAGTCTGACTTCTCTGCCCCATGTTACTCCCCTTTGCCAGCCTGACTGGGCCAGGAAGTTGGAAGCTGATTCCATAATGTCAGGCAGTGTCTGCCATATGTCTTTTCGGCCGTCTCCGTCAGCATCCATTGAGTAACGGACAAAAGTGGAGGGCATGAACTGGACCTGTCCCATTGCACCCGCCCATGAGCCCATCATATCTCCGGCTTTAATATGGCCTTCATCGACAATTTTTAAAGCGTTCAGTAATTCCCGGCGAAAAAAGCTGCTTCGCCTGGGATCGTATGCCAGGGTCACAAGCGAGTTAATGACCGGAAAACTTCCCAGTGTTTTACCGAAATTAGTCTCTATACCCCAGAAGGCGACGAGAAAGCGGGGCGGCACACCATACTGTTTTGAGACTTTTTCAAGAAGAGATCTGTGTTTGTCCAGAAGCTCACGACCGCGGCGTATCCGCCATGAAGAGACAACTTTCCCCTGATATGTCCAGAAGTCGAGCTTAAACTCCGGCTGGTGTCGGTCCAGCTCAATTACTCGCTCAATAGGGCTGAGTCCTGTCAGGGCTGAATCCAGAGTTGTTTCAGATATTCCCTTTTCCGCTGCTTCAATCCTAAGGTCTGCAAGCCATTGTGAAAAAGCATCATCCTCTGCTGATGCAGCAGTAGACATAATTATTAATAGTGACATCAGGCAAAAGGTATATCTGTATATAGAGGCAACGACCGGGTTGTTGGACAATGAATTTCTCCTTTTTTGATAATCATTGTAACAGGTTTAAAAAAAATGCATCAACTGAATTTAGTAAAGGCTGTATTTATTTCCATTTAGAGGCATTCTTATTAATGGCTGCAGCGAGGTAATACTATCACTTGTCATATGAATTAAACGGTTTAATCAGGTCTTATATAATCAATTGGATATAAAGAATCAATATTAATGTTTGTTATTAATTGTTTTTTACCTTGAAAATTAAGACATGCCTCGTTATCATATCGGGGTGAAGGGGTTATGTTAATTGATCCTTGTTGTCATATTTCACTTTAAAATTAGGATGTTTGCTCGATGAAGTGAAATGCTGATAATTATTATAATCGTCATAATATAAACATTATATATAAAGTAAGAAAGGCAGGTAATGGTTGATGAAAAAGATTGATCTTTTTGTAGCAGCAGTTGTAATGATTTCTTTGGTGATTTTTTCAGGGCAGGCTATGGCGCAAATTGAAGCCGGATCATATGAAATTACTCCGAATGTAGGACTGTATACTTTTGATGATAATCAGAATATTGATAATGGGCCTGTGTACGGACTTCAACTCGGTTATAACTATACTGAGCGAATTGGCGTTGAAGCGGCATTGAACTATGCTAATTCAGACTTTGAACATACCGATGACACTGTAGAGGCTTATGTTGCCCGTGTGAATGCTCTTTATCACTTTATGCCCGGAAATGAATTTGTTCCTTTCGTTACTGCTGGTCTCGGAACAATTTCTACTAATGATCTCGGCGGAACCGACACAAACGGGATGGTTAATTACGGTGCTGGAATAAAATATTATTTATCAAAAACCTTTGCCTTCAGAGCAGATGCCCGCCAAATTTTTGATTTTGAACGTTCTAACAGTAATTATGCTGTAACAATGGGCTTTTCCTGGATACTTGGAAAGAAAGCAGAGGCGGCTCCTGCTGCAGCTGCAGCTCCAATGGACAGTGACGGTGATGGTGTTTATGATGACATGGATGAGTGTCCGAATACCCCCACAGGCGCTATTGTTGACAGCATTGGATGTCCGAAAGACAGTGACGGCGACGGCGTCTATGATGGTATAGACCAGTGTCCCAATACTCCCATGGGTGCGACGGTAGACAGCGTAGGATGCCCGAAAGACTCTGATGGTGACGGAGTTTACGATGGTATAGACCAGTGTCCCAATACTCCTATGGGTGCGACAGTAGACAGCGTAGGCTGCCCGAAAGACAGCGACGGTGACGGCGTCTATGACGGAATAGACCAGTGTCCTGATACGCCTATAGGTATAAAGGTAGATGAAAAGGGCTGTCCTCTCTCCATAAAGGAAACTGTGTCTATCGATTTAACCGTACAGTTTGATTTTGACAAATCGGAGATTAAAGCAGGGTTCTTAGATCAGATTAACAGAGTTGCGAAATTTCTCAAATCATATACTGAAGTGAAGGCTGTGATTGAGGGTCATACCTGCAGCATAGGTACAGATGAATACAATTTGAGTCTGTCACAGCGGCGCGCAAATAGTGTCATGAAGAAGCTGATTGAGAAAGGTGTTGATGCTTCCAGACTTGAGGCCGTTGGTTATGGTGAGTCCAGACCGGTTGCCGATAACAGTACCAAGGCAGGAAGAGAGCAGAACCGTCGTGTAATGGCAGAAATTTCAACTGTTGTCATAAAACTTCAATAGAAGACACAGGGGAAGCATGGCTTAGCATTATCTGGCCATGCTTTCCCTATCTCATAGCGTTATGTATTTTTCCTGGATACATGATAACTTCAGCTGTCCAACTTTAAGGGCGGGTTACCACCGTCTATAAT
>PIVU01000312.1 GCA_003354025.1 Nitrospirota bacterium | reverse complement strand
CAGGAAACCGACAATGACTTTCAACCAATACATAGCGATATCTTTTTTGTCCCATTTGCTGTTGTTCAGTTTCATTGGAGTGACGATGGATGTAGCTGATATAAGCAGCCGGGTCTTTAATGTAGAGATTGTCACGCCGCTTGAAGAGCCCCGGCAGGTTAAGAAAAAAATCACAAAGCCTGCCCCCAAAAAGAAAGCTCCGGCTGTCATAAAAAAAAGACGCCGTCCTCCGGAAAAAAATATTTCCCGCAAAAACCTGCCAAAACTTGACAGCACAATGAAACCGGATAGTTTATATGGCAAAGGCTCCTACCTGTCGCCAAAGACCATGGAAAAATCAGAGGGGTCGAAAAAGTCGAATGAGAAGAAAAATGTCGAACCCGGGAGAACAAGTGATCAACCCTCCCTTTCCGCCGGGAAAGACCAGGGCCAGGTCCCTTTAGCCAAAGACGGTACTGTCCCGGGCTTCTCACTTTTTGATGAAAGTACTATAGCAAAATATGCCCTCAAAGGGCCTCCGGCCCAAACAGGGTTGTCCTTTAATTCTCCCGGATTTAAACACCGGGGATATCTTCGTATGCTGAAAGAAAGAATTGAAAGTGTCTGGAAATATCCAAGGGAAGCTTCAGAGCGGGGTATTTCCGGGGACCTTTATTTAGTCATTACAATTAACAGGGACGGGAGTCTTGATGACCTTGAGCTTCAGAGGACTTCCGGTTTTGTAGACCTGGATGAATCAGCCATGAGAGCATTAAAGAAGGCCTTCCCCTGGGCCCCTCTTCCCGGGGATTATAAAGGTGACAAATTGAAAATAACCGGTCATTTTATTTATCTTTACGGCAATACTTTTGCGATGTAACCATCCTTGCCTTACCGGACAGGGATATTATTCATAATATATCTTAAAATCTTCATGTTACAATATCTTTTTACTATATCTTAGAATATAAAACTGTTAGAATAACAACTAATTATGAAAATCCTGGAACTAGTACGATGGCAGGATGTTATTGACATTCTCCTTGTGACAATAATTCTATATCGTGTTCTGCTAATTATTAAGGGGACAAAGGCCGCTCGTATGCTTATGGGTATCGGCCTTTTATTTCTGATCCTGCTCTTTTCCAAATTCATGGGGCTCTATACAATCGACTGGATTGTTCAGAGCCTGTGGGCACAGATTGTCCTGGCCCTGATAATACTCTTTCAGCCGGAGATACGGAAAGCTCTGGCCCAAATGGGAGAGGCGCGTTTTCTGCCATCATTTGCATCTGCCGAAGAACTCCGGTCAATTGAGGAAATCGTGAAAGCATCCATCGCTCTGGCAAACAGGCAGATAGGCGCTTTGATTGTTATTGAAAAAGAAACTGACCTTAAGGATTTTGGAGAGATGGGCACCCAGCTTGACGCACGGGTATCACGGGAACTGCTCATGAGCATATTCCATCCAACCTCCCCTATGCATGACGGAGCCATTATAATCAGGGGAAACCGTATAGTCGCAGCAGGATGTTTCCTTCCACTGTCTTTGAGCGCACACTATTCCAAGGCTTTCGGCACACGCCACAGGGCAGCTCTGGGGCTTACAGAAGAAACGGATGCTGTGGTAATTATTGTCTCCGAAGAAACCGGAAGCATCACTACTGCAGTAGGAAATAAAATCGAAAAAAATGTAGACATGGGATCGCTGAGGGATTTCCTTACAGATCTTTTCATCACCTCTGACAGCAAGAAAAAATAATGAACAATTTCTTTTCTCAAAACATATGGTTAAAACTTTCCTCCCTGGCTTTTGCTACCGTCCTGTGGTTTTTTGTCATATTAAGCGGCCGTACAGAGACATCCATGGAGGCTACTCTGTCTTATGTCAACCTGCCTCCCGGTCTCGAAATTATGGATTCTCCAAAAAGAGTAAGTATTGTTATCGAAGGACAGGAGAGACTCCTCAGGAGTTTACGACAGAATGAAATTGGCGCCACAATAGACCTGAGCAATACACGCGCAGGCAAAGTGTTTGTGACTCTGACCAAGGACAATATTATCGTACCGAAAATGCTTACGGTAAACAGTATTGATCCCGAGACGATCAGTCTGAAAATTGAATCCCAGTTAACAAAAATCGTTACGGTAAAACCTGCAGTCGTGGGGCTTCCTCAAAAGGGGTTTGCAATCGTCGAAATCAGCGTTGTTCCTGCGCAAATATCACTGTCAGGCCCGAAGAGCGCTGTTGTAAAAGTATACTCAATAAAAACCGAACCAATAGACATTAATGGAATAAATGCTGACCTTACATATAAAGCTAATTTAAATTTGACCGATACTAATATAAAGAAAGACGTTAACAAGGTCGAAGTTAATATTACCGTTAAAAAAATAGATTAAGGAGATATATAATGGCAGATAGACGCAAGAAGGCAAAGCTCTTTGGAACAGATGGAATCAGGGGCAAGGCCAATCATTCGCCCATGACAGGGGAAATCGCATTTGAAGTAGGCAGGGCTGCTGCTTATGTGTTGAGAAAAAAGAACGGTCTTAACAAGATCCTGATTGGTAAAGACACCAGGCTTTCCGGTTATATGCTTGAGAGCGCTCTTACATCCGGCATATGCTCAATGGGAATGAATGTTATTCTTGTCGGTCCCATGCCCACACCTGGCATAGCTTTTGTCACCAGAAGCCTTCGGGTTGATGCAGGTGTTGTTATTTCCGCTTCACATAATCCTTACGATGACAATGGCATAAAGTTCTTCTCATCCGACGGTTTCAAGCTGCCGGACAGTACGGAAGAGGAAATAGAAAGGGTCATGTTTTCCAAAAGACTGGAAAAGATCAGGCCTGAAGGCGCAGGTATCGGCAAAGCTAAAAGGGTCGAGGACGTCGCAGGACGATATATTGAGTACATAAAATC
>PIVU01000094.1 GCA_003354025.1 Nitrospirota bacterium | reverse complement strand
AGGGGGAATGTGAAGTATGCCATGGCGAATCTCCAAAGCATAAGGATGATCCCAAAAAGAATAAGTTTAAGGCAATTGCTGATATTGCAACGACATGCTATGAATGTCATGATGCATTTCCTGCCAAGAAAGCTATGCATGTTCCGGTAGAAGACGGCGAATGTACTGCATGCCATGATCCTCATGGTTCACCCAATAAATTCCAGCTTGTATCCAAGGGCGGGGATTTATGCTTTGCCTGTCATGACTCTGACCTTGTGGGAGGGAAGTTTGTGCACGGACCGGCTGCTGTTGGAGGCTGCATTGCATGTCATGAACCGCATTCATCGGATTATAGCAATAACTTGAGAGCTAAAACTCCGGAACTCTGTTACATGTGCCATACTGACAAGGCCGAGATTATTCACAGCGCTGAATTTGTTCATACACCTGTTGCAGAGGACTGTGTTAAGTGTCATGATCCGCATTCCGCTCCGAAGCAGTTTATGCTTCAGGCCGAATCTCCTGAATTATGTTTGAATTGCCACAAAAAGAAGAAAGATCAGCTTGCCAATGTTTCAGTAAAACACGGCGCTCTTGAAACTGAAAGGTCATGTCTGAACTGTCATGATGCTCATAATTCAAATATTGCCATGAACCTGAAGATGGAGCCGTTGGACCTATGCCTGAGCTGCCATAATAAGGAATATAAGAGAGCAAAGGGCAAGCCTGTAACGGACATGAAAAAATGGCTGGACGACAACAAGGACCATCATGGTCCGATCAAACAGAAAGACTGCTCTGGCTGTCATGACCCTCATGGCTCAGAGAATTTCAGGATTTTAAGAAACCCCTATCCGCCTACTTTTTATAAACCCTTTGCAATTGAAAATTACAACCTTTGTTTCAGCTGCCATGAAAAGAGCCTGGTACTGAATCCAGAGACTACTAAATTTACGAACTTTAGAAACGGAGGTATGAACCTTCATTTTACGCATGTTAATAAGGCTGTAAAAGGCAGAACATGCCGTGCATGCCATGAAACGCATGCCAGTAACTTCCCGAAGCATATTAGAGAGGCTGTGCCTTTTGGTGCATGGGAATTGCCGGTTAACTATCAAAAAACCGATACTGGAGGTAGCTGTACTCCTGGTTGCCACAAAATTAAAAAATATGACAGAGTAAAAAAGGAGATTAACGAATGAGATTATTCATTCTATTTTTTACAATTGTAATGCTGTTCAGTTCCGTGTCAAATGCAATAAGTATACCGCTGGGTGAGGCTTCGCCGGACTTTTCTCTCAGATCTCTGGACGGTGAATCAGTAACTCTTAGTGAACATAAAGGTTCGGTAGTTGTGCTGATATACTGGAGGACTGACCATAAGCGTTCACTGCTGGCATTAAAAGACGGAAGAGATGTTATGAAATCTTTAAAGAAAAAAGATATCAAAATATTCAGCATACTGGGCGGCAGTGATGACAAAGATAAAGCCAGGGCAGTTATGAAGGATAATGATATTGATTTTCCTGTACTCGTAGATACTGACCGTACGATGTACAGCGACTACGGGATCAGGGTTTATCCAACTACTATTATTATCAACAAGGAAACTGTTCTTGACAAAGATATTCCAAGTCATCCCCTTACATATAAAAAACTTTTGCAGGGGCATATTAAAAAAGCCCTTGGTGAAATTGACGAAGCAGGGTTAAAGGAAATGATCTCCAGCAAAAGAGAAAAAAAGGATAAGCCTACACTGGAAGCCGAGAGGTTATACAATCTTGCCATGAAATTCACAAAGTCAGGCTTGCAGGATATGGCAGTTAATACGGTAAGGAAATCTATAAAAGTTAAATCCGATATGACTGCTTCTCATATACTGCTTGGCTTTTTGCTGCTTGATGCTGGAGAAACTGATGAAGCCCTTAGTACATTCAATAAGGCAGTAGAACTTGATCCGAAATCAAAGGAAGCTCAAACAGGACTTGGCGGAGCACTCGTTTTAAAGGGAGATGCCGAGAAGGCAATAGAGATCCTTGTGCCTGCTACAAAGGCTAATCCTTATTCCCAAATGACATACTATGAGCTTGGTAAAGCCTATGAGTTGAAGGGTGATAAAGACAAATCAATTCAGATGTTTAAGAAGGCCATAGAAAAAATAATACATAAGGCGGTTCTTCCATCAACAGTAGCAAGATGTCAATAAGGAGTGCTTGTTTAGCACTTGTTATTTTATTTTTCGGTTTAAGTGCTCATGGTGCCGAAAGTGTTCTTACCATTAACTATCCTCCCGATAATTCGGTAAGGGAGTTTGATATTGTGGGCTTATCTGTAAACCTCTCGAAAGAAGCGGTTAGCCGCATAGCCGTGAACGTCAACGGTATTGAGAAATCATCAATTGATCCGGACAATGCAGTGGAATGCTTCACTGTTCCAGTGACTCCGGGAATTAATAACATTGAGCTTGTGGCTTATAACGGGGAGATTGTCCTGGAAAAGTTTAGCAGGGTTGTTTTCCGCCGTTCGGAACTAGCGTCGCAGTACAGGAGTATCCCTACCGGATTCAAGAGAGATTATTTCCATATGGAAACACGGGAACAGTGCACAAAATGTCATGTGCTGGAGCCGAATATATATGATATTAAACCGATAAGTCCTGCTACATTTACTGCGGAAAAATTTGACAGCCAGGCAGTAATTGCAGCGACATCTACATGTTACTCATGCCATAAAAATATGATGTCCCAAGTTTATGCTCATGGCCCTGCATCAGTATGGAGCTGTTTGAGCTGCCATGAGTCTGATACCATCCCAGAGTATTCGGTCAAGAAGCCTGACAGTGAAATGTGTTATGGATGCCATGTAGAGCAGATGAGAAATTGGATGAGCAAAAAATATTCTCATGGTCCGGTTACAATAGGAATGTGTACTATATGTCACAGTCCTCATGGATCACAAAATGAATTTAATCTTTTTAAGGCAACCTGGGATTTATGCATAAACTGTCATGCCGAAAAGGCAGATGGTGTTCACGTTATTGGGGGGTCTCTCATTACGGACGGACATCCTACTCGCGACAGGCCCGATCCTGTCAGAATCGGGAAAGAGCTGACATGTGCCAGCTGCCACGATCCTCATGCCTCGAATTTTCCCCATTTGTGGGCCTTTGATGTAACAGATTTATTCGAACTTTGCTCAAAGTGTCACAAGAATTATAGTACACAGAATTAAGAGAACTAACCAGTTACTATTTAAGTGCTGTTCTACTTCCAGCAGTAAGTTAATGATTTTCTGTAATAGTGCAGGGATTGCCCGTGATTTTTGGATTTAAATGGACTAATCCTGCTATACTTTATACTTATTTTCTATGAACTAAGGAGAAGACGAAATGGGAAAAATGGATGTCGTAGTGCCTGAAAAGCGCACGCTTGAATCAAAATTTAAATTCAGATGTCATAAAGACATAAAGTGTTTCACACATTGCTGCAGTAATATTGAGATCCTTCTGACGCCATATGATGTTCTAAGGTTAAAAAACAGGCTCGGGATATTATCAGATGTATTTCTGGATAAATACACTTATTTGAAGGTTGACGAAAAATCTTCTCATCCTCATGCCCTTCTAACGATGTCAGATGATAAGGACAAAAAATGTATATTTCTTTCAAAAGAGGGCTGTACAGTCTATACAGACCGGCCGGCAAACTGCCGTTACTATCCAATAGGGCAGGGTACATTTAAGAAAGATAGTCCTGAGGGACCAGTAGAAGAGGAATTCTATTTTTTTGTAAAAGAACAACACTGTTATGGTTATGAAGAAAAGAAAAACTGGACAATAAAGGACTGGAGAGAGGACCAGGAAGTTGCTCTCTATGATGAAGTTAACAGAGAGTGGAAAGGCCTTCAGCTTAGGCAGAATTTGTATGGACAGGCAGGGCTTGATGAGAAGAAACAGTTCCAGTTTTACATGGCAAGTTATGACCTTGACATGTTTAAGAAGTATATATTCGAGAGCAATTTTCTTAATGTGTTTGATATAGATGATGAGACTTTGAACAAGATAAAAAATGATGAGGTAGAGCTTCTTAAGTTCGGAGTAAAGTACATCAAGTATATTATGATGCTTGAAGAAAGCCTTAAATTAAAAGATGGTGCCGAAAAATACCAAAAGCCCAAAAAGTAGACTTGATAAACGTAAACTGAAAATATAAATATATTAAACAATTTAGGAGGTAATAGTATGGACTGGGGAATGAAAAACCGTATGGCACAAATTATAAAACCTGACGGCAAGTGTTTTTTTCTGCCGATCGACCATGGTTATTTTTTGGGACCTACCAGTAAACTGGAAAAACCTGGAGAGACTATTAAACCGATTGTTTCATATGCTGACGCACTGTTTGTTACTAGAGGAGTATTAAGAAATGCAATAGATCCGATGAAAAGTAAGCCCGTAATTCTGAGAGTTTCCGGCGGATCAAGTGTAATAGGAGAGGACCTTGCAAATGAAGAAATCATCACTTCTGTTGAGGAAGCACTCCGCTTAAATGTCTCAGCAGTGGGAATGTCCATTTTCGTGGGAAGTAAATATGAAAAACAGTCTCTTACAAACCTCGGGAAACTCGTAAACGAATGTGAGAGATATGGGATTCCTGTAATGGCAGTAACGGCTGTGGGGAAAGAACTTGCAAAGAGAGATTCACGTTATCTTTCATTATGCTCAAGGATAGCTGCGGAACTCGGCGCGAGAGTTGTAAAAACTTACTGGTGTGAAGATTTTGATAAAGTAACGCAAGGGTGCCCGGTTCCAATAGTCATTGCCGGCGGACCAAAATGTAAAACGGAACTAGAGGCGTTTAATTTTGTCCATGATGGCATGCAAAAGGGCGCAATCGGTGTTAACCTTGGAAGAAATGTATGGCAGCATAAGCATCCCCTGGCAATGATGAGGGGACTTCATGCAGTGATTCACAAGAAAGCCACGCCGAAAGAAGCAAATGAATTATTTAAAGAAATCAAGAACAAAAAGTAATTTGAAACAATAGTTTTAGAGTCTCAATGATTTTATGGGAAAAATGAAAGTATTAATGTACTACAAAAATAGTGACGTACGAGTAGAGGAGATGCCTGTTCCTGCAATAGGATCAGGTGAACTACTCATAAAGGTTTTTGCAAGCGGTATCTGCGGAAGCGATGTAATGGAGTGGTATCGGATAAAAAAAGCTCCCCGGGTGCTTGGGCATGAAATCACAGGGGAAATTGTTGAAGTGGGGCAGGATGTGAAGACATATAAGAAGGGGGACAGGGTTTTTGTGTCTCACCATGTACCATGCAATGTCTGCAATTATTGTCTGCAAGGCTATCATACAGCATGTGACACTCTGCATAACACAAACTATGACCCTGGAGGCTTTGCTGAGTACATCAGAATACCTGAGATTAATGTTCAGAGCGGTGTATATATTCTTCCTGATGATATGTCCTATGAAGATGGCACATTTATTGAGCCTCTGGCTTGTGTTGTAAGAGGACAGCGACTGGCTGGAGTCAAGCCGGGACAATCTGTAATGGTGATTGGAAGCGGTATGTCGGGACTTCTTCATATAAACCTGGCAAAAGCTCTCGGTGCGGGAAAAATCATTGCATGTGATATAACCGATTATCGCCTGGAAGCTGCTAAGCAATTTGGTGCGGATATAACGATTAAAGCCGGTGATGACCTCAAAGAGAGGCTGATGGACCTCAATGACGGTCAACTTGCTGATCTTGTTATTGTTTGCGCAGGCGCTTTGTCAGCATCTACAGATGCTTTGAAATGTGTAGAGCGGGGTGGAAAAGTACTGTACTTTGCAGTGCCGGAGCCTGAAATCAATGTGCCAGTTCCAATGAATGATCTCTGGCGGAACGAGATTACACTCCTGACTTCATACGGTGCAAGTCCTGTTGATCTGGAAACGTCTATAAGGCTAATGAGCAACAAACGATTGGTTTTAAACGATATGATAACGCACAGATTCAAGATGGATGATGGAGGCGAAGGTTTCAAGATAGTTGCTGAAGCAAAAGACTCAATTAAAGTTATTGTTGAACCGAATAAATGACAATTAATTTGATATTGAGCCTTGATAAATTTGCATTATTGGCTTATCCTGAAATGAAGCAGCGTTTAAAGAATCGTTAACTGGATTGACTCCCGGGAGTTTGTCATAAAATAATATCTCAAAACCTAACATTTATCAGAAGGTACCTGCCATGAATGATTCTATGCGTCTCTATGTTCAGAAGATTACGAAACTGCCTACACTGCCTGTGATTGCACAGGAAATCCTCGGACTTGTTAATAATGATTTGATAACAGTTGATAAGCTGGAAAAAATTATTGAAAATGATCCAGCCATTACCGCTAAGGTCCTGAGTGTATCAAATTCAGCCTACTTTGGCATGAAAACTCCTACAAAGTCGTTGGGCAATGCAATCATGAGAATAGGATTTAACAATGTCAAGAATATTGCTATAGGTGTGTCTTTAATGACTGTGATGGCTGATGGGAGGAAGGATAGGGCACTTGACTATAACAGGATCTTTAACCATTCAGTGACAGTTGGTTTTATAGCAAGAATGATAACCCGGGAAATTAAGTGCGGCGTATCTGAGGAAATATTGATGGACGGTATTCTGCATGATATCGGGTATTTGGTATTATGCAGGTTTTTTTCAGAAGACTATATGAAAGTTCTGGAGGACTATCAGCAATCAGGGTCAGTACTGCAATCCGAGGAAGCTGTTTTAGGTTTTACACATGCAGAAATTGGACACTGGCTTGCCGAGAAATGGAAACTGCCTGCAAATGTTATGGATACGATTTTATACCATCATAATCCCTCTACTGCCAATAAGAATTTAAAGCGTGTTGCAGTGATTCACATTGCTGACTATATCACCAGCAAGAGCATGCTGTCTGCGACCAAGGAATCCCCTAATTATCCTCTGGATCCTGAAGCAATGAGTATACTGGATCTATCTGAAGATACCTTTAACTCTCTTGAAGAAAAAATTATAAAGACTATTTCGCCTGATGAAATAATGTAGTGTAGTTTTAATTAGTGCTGTAATTGTATTTGTAAGTGAAATTGTGAATTGAAGGGGAGTTTAATATCTCCTGCAGCAGCAGTATTAGTACTGCAGGAGATAGTTGATTAATTACTGCAGCATAAACGTCTCATGCTTTTCTTGCCTGTTGGGGTTACGGACATTACTACGTCTACTTTGTTACCGCAGAGGCTGCAGAGTTTTGCATTGTTCTTATTTCCAGCTCTTGCTGCAACGTCAGTTTTTGATTTTCCAGCCATGGTTTCAGTCTCCTTTCAAAAATTAATTATATGTTAAGTCGCAAAAATATCCCTTTATAGTTCTCGTACACAAAAATCCTTGAAATGTATCCTCTTGAATTTAGACAAATAAGGACAACACGGCGGAATATTCGCGGCGGTTTAATATAATCTAATTTGATTAATAATGTCAAATTATGCAGACATTCAGACGGTTGAGGAGGCTTGTAAGCCGGTCATATGAAGGGTCCTTTTTTTATTGGCAAATGGACAGAGGAAAGACAAGGTGACTGCTGAAAGCCTTAGCCCTTCGCTGTTTTTGTTGCCCTTTCCATATTTGGGGTCACCAATTACGGGATGACCAATCATGTTAAAGTGGCGGCGTATCTGGTGGTATCTGCCGGTTGTTATGGAGGCGGTGACCATAGACGTATTGCTTTTACTATTATATGAAAGTACCTTGAATTCGGTAAGTGCCGGCTTGTCATCAAGTGGTAATTCGATTCTATTGGATTGCATGTTAGATATATTCCCCAGAACTTCAATATGATATTCCTTTATGATCTGATGCTTTTGAAATAGTCCGGAAAGCTTCGACGCAGCTTTTCGGTTATGAGCTATCAGCATTAATCCGGAAGCTTCCATGTCCAGTCTGTGTACCAGAAAGACTTCTCTCTTTGGATTAAAAAAAACTTCTACCTGACGCAGGAGTGAGCAGTGGTCCCCGTATTTTGTCCCCTGGGACATTAGACCGGCAGGTTTTAGCCAAACACTATAATGAATGAGGTCCTCAACGCACTGAATAGCAGGAGGTTTTTTTGAAAGCAGTTTATCATTATAATAGAACTCAATGCTATTCCCTGAGTATAACGTGTATGTTGCTTTGCGTATTCTCCTTAACTTCCCTTTCTTGTCTTTTATCCAGAAAGCGCCCTTGTTCATGGCATCTTTAACTTTAGCTTTTGAGAGCCCTGACATGCCAGACAGCAATTCAGCGGCATTGTGAGATGTATTTGGGGCAATTGATGTTTTGATTACCATTTTTTTCATGACAGGTACTTATTGTACATGATTCGTAATAGAAGCAGATAAGAGAAGGGCTGTTAGACTATTAATGATATTTTTTTTTATTATTGAATCGCCTAAAGGTATATCGTAGTGTGTTTCAGGGTAGATGTATTGATCTTTAAAAGGAAACGCTTCCAGGGTTTACCATACGAAGAGCATGAGTTGGTCGTTATAACCTTGCCTCCATGCTCTGCATAAGGACCATTTGCAGCTTTCCCGGGTTCATGACTCCTTATAATTAATTTGAGGCCGAGAGAGGATAAAACCCTGTCTGTGACATCCTCTCCGAATTCAACTCCTGCTCCTCTTAAGTCTCTGTGTTCTCCCTTGAATGAAGAAGGATCACTCCATAGAAGTGTTTTCTCGTTTGCTATATTCTCAAGATCTTCAGCAGAATTTATCCTGGATGAAACTCCTCCATGAATAAATAGAATGTTATTTATCAATGCGGCAATATAAAGTTTTGATAAAAATGAAGAGAAAACATCGTTGTAGAACTTGTCCCAGGACCCATACTTGACACCGGCTTCGAAAACAAGATCACATGGGGCAAAGTCGGGCTTCCCATTAATGTAGAGTTCATGGTTGCCTTTTAGGGCGACAATTTTATCATTATCGGCAAGAAGGTTGTTGAGCTTCATGATAATTTCCAGTCCCTGCTTTCCTCTGTCGGCATAATCACCCAGAAAGAGAAGCAATGAGTCTTCCCCGGACTTTTGAAATATAGAAAGAATTTTATCAAAGCTTTCATAGTCACCATGCAGGTCACCGGCAACATAAACTGTTTTTGTGTTTGCTGTGAATATTTTGTTTTTCATCTTTCTGCTCTCTTACTTATATTGTATAGAAATAAATAATTTGGTCAAAATATTATTTGGGTCCAAGGAAAGACGATAGAGAAATCATACTCAGTACATGTTATATTATGTCTAGAAATATTTTAATAAATAATAATGAATATAGCACTAATTTTATATATGCAAAACAATATAAAGATAACCCTCGAACCCTATGCCCCTTGAACCCTTGACCCCTTTTTTTATTTATGGATAATCAATCATATAGAGTCCTGGAATTTACCCGCGTACTGGAAATGGCTGCAAATTATGCTGTAACAGAGCCTGCTAAAGGTGTTGTTCAGGGAAAGAAACCCTATGACAGTATTGATGAGGTCCGCCGGCAAGTCAGTCTTGTATCAGAGTGCAGACATATATTATCTGAAGGTCGTTCTCTGGGTATTGAACATTTCAGTGAATTATCATCAATATTCAAAAGAGTAAGACCCACTGATTCTGTGATAGAGCCTGTTGAGCTAAGGGCCTTCCTTCCTCTTATGTTGTCTGCCTTAAATCTGCAGACATTCAATAGTGATCCTTCATGTAAGGGGTTGAGTGATATTGTTTCTCATTTATCAACCCATCCTGATATCAGAAAATCTGTCGACAGATCTATAGATAGAGAAGGTATGATCAGAGATAATGCATCACCCAGACTTGCCTCTGTAAGGAAGAGCATCAAGTCTTTTGAAAGTAAAATAAAGATAGTGCTTGACGGTCTTTTGAAGAGAGATGACCTTATTCCACACCTACAGGATTTTTACATAACTCAGAGAAACAACCGATGGGTAATACCTGTAAAAAAGGATTTTAAGGGGAGTGTGCCCGGGGTTGTTCATGATATTTCCAATACCGGAGAGACTGTATTTATCGAGCCTTATGCTGTACAGCAGATCGGAAATGAGCTTGAGTCACTCGGTGCAGAGGAAAAGCTCGAAGAGTACAGGATCCTGCGTGACCTGACAGCGCTCATAAGGGAGAATTTGTATGACATCGAAGCGGATTACGCAATAGTTACAGAAGTAGATTCTCTTCAGGCTCTTGCACGATTTTCTGACAAAATGGATATGTCCTGCCCTGAAGTTAATGAAAAAGGTCACATGAAGATTGTAAGAGGGATGCATCCTATATTATGGAAGGCGCTTAAGAAAGAACATCGTGAAAGTGAAATAGTACCGCTTGATATAGAAATAGGCAGAGGACTGACCGGTATGGTTATTACCGGATCAAATGCTGGAGGCAAAACAGTAGCATTAAAAACAATAGGAATATTGAACCTGATGGCCCTTTCTGGCATGCATGTTCCGGCAGGGTCAGGCACGGTGATACCCTTCCTGGACGGGTTGTATGCTGATATTGGAGATGATCAGTCCATTGATCAGAATCTTTCAACCTTTTCAGCACATGTAACCCGGATTTCGGACATTATAAAAAGGAGTGGTAAAAATACACTTGTAATTGTTGATGAACTGGGCACCGGTACTGATCCCGAGCAGGGCGGGGCGTTATCATGTGCCATTCTAAAACAATTGAAAATGAGAGAAACGCTTACGATTGTGTCGACACATCTGGGAATGCTGAAGGCCTTTGCTCATTCTGAAAGAGGAATTATAAACTGCGCAATGGAGATGAAAGAGGTCGATGTTAATGGTGCGGCAGCGTATAAGCCTACATACAAACTTGTTGTTGGTGAACCCGGAACGTCACACGCGTTTGAAATTGCCGAATCACTTGGACTGCACCCCGAAATAATAAAAGAGGCAAGACACTATTTGTCAGGACAGGATGGGAAGATTGAGTCCCTTATTTCCGACCTGAAGGAAAAGAACAGGGCTGCGGACCGGAAGATATTAGAGTCTGAGAAATTAAAAAATGAAGCCAATGAAATACGCTCGGCAGTTGAAAAAGAGCTGTCAGAAATTAATTCATCGAAGCAGGGAAAATTGACTAAAGCTCTTAGCGAGGCCAGGGATATTATTCAAAGCGCCAGGACAGAGGCAAGAGACATCATAGATGAATTGAAAAAAACTCGTGCAGCAGAAGCAAAAAAAGCACTCTCAGAACTTAATAAGAAGGATAATGAATTTAAGAAGGCCCAGGACAGGATTGATCCATTAATACATCAGAAACTAAAGGAAGTAACTGAGGGTCAAAGTGTATATATTAAATCTTTGGGAATAATGGGCACTGTCAGGAGAGTGAATGAAAAAGCAGGGAAGAGTGTCGTTGTAGTGGCAGGGAAGGAGATTAGTATTCCTTTAAAAGATCTATATGAACCGGAGCAAAAACAGGATACTGAAAAGCAAGAGTCTTCCTCTGAACATATTGAGAGAATGAGGAGAGCGGCTTCGTACTTGTCCGTAGATTCTGACATGTCGAGTGAAATTAAATTAATAGGCATTAGAGTTGAGCCTGCTATCTCAATGGTTGAGAGGTATCTTAATGATGCCTCGTTAGCCGACATGGGTCAGGTTAAAATAATTCATGGGATAGGGACGGGAAAGTTGTCATATGCAATCAGGGAGTATTTGAATAATCATCCCCTGGTTGAAAATTCAAGAAGGGGTGAAGAAGAAGAAGGGGGCGATGCAGTCACTGTAGTAACATTGTAAGGTATATGAAATTATGAATATTGAATCGGGCACAGGCATTGCCATAAATATCCCTGATGATTTTTGCGGAGACGTAGTTGTCTGCTGACTTTGTAGGATGGGTAGGTTCTATTGCATTTGCATTATGCGGCTTGCCGCAGGCATGGGAGTGTTATAAACACGGCAGTGCTAAAGGCATTAGCCCTCTATTTATTGCCCTGTGGTTTATTGGTGAAATCTGCTATGTAATAAGTGTGCTGATGAAGTTCGGCTGGGTATCATGGATGATGTTTAATTATCTTGCCAATCTTTTTTCTATTGTTATAATCGTTTTTTATCTCGTGAGGGACAGAAGCAGAAAGTGATTG
>PIVU01000311.1 GCA_003354025.1 Nitrospirota bacterium | reverse complement strand
CTGTCCGAAAACGGAGGAGGATGCTGGAGCAGAAGGGCGCCTGTGAATATTACTGATTTTGAGAGCGACTACCAGACATTGCTGACTGTAACATACGATGCTGATATGAAGGCGGACTTCAGCGATTTAAGGTTCTACGATGAAACTGCAGGCATAGAACGGCCATATATGATAACGGAAAAAACGGACGGTGTTTCAGCTACTGTACGTGTGAAGACATCAGGGAACAACGATCTATATATGTACTACGGCAATGCAAGTGCCCCAGCAGCGAGCCATGCAGGAAGGACCATGAATGCCTATGATCCTGCAAACTCGGCCATTAATACTGCTTTCACAAAATCAGCATCCAATCCTGTACTCACTTATGCGGCCGGTGGTTTATGGGACGACTATCATGTCTATGGCAAGACTGTTATTAAAGACGGTGGCCTATATAAGATGTGGTATGGCGGACATGACGGAACAAGTCTGCGAATAGGATATGCTACATCGCCCGATGGGCTGAGCTGGACAAGAGACGCATCAAACCCTGTCCTTGACCTCGGAGCTGTTGGCACATGGGACGTTACGCATGTAGCATACCCGGTTGTAGTTAAAGAGGGCAGTACTTATAAGATGTGGTTTGCCGGTAATGACAACACCCGTTGGAGAATCGGTTATGCCACATCAACTGATGGAATCAGCTGGACAAAAAGCCCGTCTAACCCTGTACTAAGCAATGGAGCCACAGATACCTGGGACGACCTTCATGTGCTTACGGGCGGAGTGGTTTATGAAAACGGTACCTATAAAATCTGGTACTCAGGCCATGATGACACAAGGTATCGTATCGGTTATGCCACTTCACCGGACGGAATAAGCTGGACAAAATATGTATCCAACCCTGTAATGGACATAGGCTCTAACGGCAAGTGGGACGATGCAAATGTATATTTAACGTCAGTCATGAAAGACATCGACGGACTCTATAAAATGTGGTATACGGGCCACGACGGCAGCTATACCCGTATCGGTTTGGCTTCATCAACTGACGGTATAAGCTGGTCAAAATATGCCTCACCTCTGGTAGATCGAGGTGCTAACGGGACATGGGACGATTACCATACATACAGTCCGTATGTATTTATAGACAGCGACGGCACATACAAAATGTGGTATGACGGATATGATGGTTCAAGATGGAGAATTGGTTATGCCGACGTACTTCCGCTCAGAAGTGTAGCTGTTGAGCCTTCTGCAGCAACCGGGACTGAAGAGCAGTCAGCATGCTTCACTTTCAGCCACACATGGGGTACGGGATATTCGAATGAGGCAACTGATGTTACGCCTACACCTGTTGCACCGTCGGGATTACTGGCAATTGCATCAACTGATACCATAGCCGACCTGACCTGGACAGACAATAGCATGGATGAAACCGGTTTCAGAATTGAACGTTGTGAAGGTGCGGGGTGCAGCAGTTTTACAGAAATTAATACAACTACAGAGAATGCTCAGACCTTTAGTGATATGACATTGAATCCTGAAATAACATACTGCTTCCAGGTAAGGGCATATAAGATCGCAACATGCGGATGGAACACAACATACACGGCGGAATCATGTGATCTCACATTCTCTGCTTCACCAACCACGTTGACTGCGTCAGCACTGAATTCAATGGCAATCAGCCTGGACTGGACTGACAATGCAGGCGATGAAGACGGGTATGAATTAGAAGAAAGAATATGGAACGGTAAGTATATCAAAATAGCAACGCTTGGACCGGACGCCACTACATACACGGACAGGAGGGGCGTTGGCCCGGCAAAAGAATATAAATACAGAGTGCGCGCATTCAGAGCATCGGATATGTCACCCTACAGTAATGAAGCATCTGTAACAACACCAGCATATGTGGAAGATGATGGAACTTGTTATTAATTAATACATTGTATTTTGTAGTTTAATAAAGGGGGTGTAAGGATGAAAAAACTTACTTATGTAAAACCGAAAGTGGTTGGAACAGCCAATGTGCATCCTTGTTGATGCATGTAAGATGTGAATGAGGTGAGACTGTGCAGACGGATCTCACCTCTTTTTTTGTTAATAATATCTGCAAGTCAACTGAGTCTTTTAATGCATGGGATGATGAATGAGAATGTATGTTCGAATATTTGAATTTATTACCTGCCTGAAATACTATTGAGTCAAAAACTTCAGAAAGCCGAGTAATAGATGCCCGTTTCCTGTACTTGGCAAAGTCATCCTTCAATGTCATTATGAGGTCATCCAGATTTTTATAACAGACTGTAAGATCTTTTGTGTCGATATAAGACTGCACAACTTCCGGCCTTCCCCAAAAGACAGAGACTGTATGAATTTGTTCAGTTTTACAAGGCATACCCAAATGTCCGCTCACTGAGCGGACATTTAAGCTGGATCCACTATAGAAGGCTACTTGCTGTAAAAGAAGACAAAAAAAGAGCGTTCTATGAAAATTAAACTATTTTACATTCGTGGAGCGTCAACACTTTAAGAAAACAGATTAAAGCTAACCTCTATGAAAATATGCCGCACCAAGAGATCAAAGCATCCCTAAAAAACATATTACCTCCGGTGGACACTCAGAAGATTTTCAAGAACACTTACGATTTCAGGCCGTTCATAGAGCTTCAACCCGACAGAAGCGAAAAGGCCCTGGAAAATCGAATATTGGAGAACTTTGAAATGTTCCTTCGCGAGCTGGGCGAGGATTTCAGTATATTAGGCCGGCAAGTTCCCATAAAAATAGATGGAGAGACACATTGTATAGACATGGTGTTATATCATCGCGGCATACCTTGCATGGTTCTGATAGACCTCAAAATCGGTAAGCTTGACAGCCGGGACATCGGCCAGATGAATAAATATATAGGTTATTACCGGCGCAATAAACAGTA
>PIVU01000310.1 GCA_003354025.1 Nitrospirota bacterium | reverse complement strand
AAGTACCTGATGGTCTCAATGAAACTCATGATGACTACATCATTTATAAAGAAGAAAATGGGAAGCCTTACATACGGGGATAATGAGAAAATGCCCCCTGAGATGAAAAAATTGATGAGCAGACTTATGGAGGAAAATGCCCCTGACCCTGCTCCTGACACAGAGCTGAAATCGAGAATTATGCGAAGACTTCATATCAATGCCCCGATCACCAGGGTTTTTGAATATGTAACAAACCCGGAAAACTGGACCCACTATGTAACCAGCCTTGTTGACGTGAGAAATGTTTCTTCAGCTACGCTGGCAGCGGGGACAACCTACGACTGGACATACAGGATGCTCGGGATTAACCTTAACGGCACTGGACGGATATCTGAGTTTGAAAAGAACAGAAGGTTTGTCATGGAAATGGAAGGCGCGTTTCCGATAAGGGAAATATTTATTTTCCAGGGGGATGAAGAGTCAACTGAACTGAGTTTTGAAATACGCTATCAGGTGCCGGGGAAAGTACTCGGGCATATTGCGAATAAGCTTGTTATTGAGAAACTTAATGTTACTGAGGCTGTGGCGGTTTTGAATAAGGTTAAGGATATTTGTGAGGCAAAGAGGATTTGAATATAATGGGGCTCTGCCCCAAACCCCGGCCTTCCGGCGGAGTTCATTTTTTTTTGCGCCAAAAAGAATGAACTAAGAAAAGGCGCCCCACATGATTGCTTAATTACCGAAATATTCAAGACTTCCCGCTAAATTAAAAAAACTCGGTCGTACCTCCCTTATGAATGGAGTTGTTTGTTTATTATGAATAGTCGAATTGCTAAATCGGTGGAGAGCAGAATAACCGTCATTTCTGTTCTTGCGGCATTAATTCTTCTTGTGTTCAGCAATAGCTTAATGAGTGAATTTGTCTGGGACGATATATTTATCATGAAGAAGGCTATCTTCACTGATTGGAATAATATCGGAACGATATTGACTGTTGCAGATACTGCGGCTGAAGGCGACAATACTTCATACTACAGGCCGATGACATATTTGACCTTCCTTTGGGACTACCAGATGTGGGAGCTTAAACCGTTCTGGTACAATCTTGAAAACCTGCTCATCCATGCTTTGGTGACGATCTTGCTGTTTTTGCTGATAGCTAAAATATCTGCAGATAATTTAACTGCTTTTGCAGCGTCAGTTCTTTTTGCAATACATCCTGCGGTTACCGAACCGGTAAACTTTATAGCAGGCGGCAGGAATACAATGCTCTGCGCTGCCTTTGCTCTGGGTTCTCTTCTTCTGCTCGTTCATTCGGGTGCAGGTAAACGTAAATGGGCCCTGCTTTCGCTTGCATCTTATTTCCTTGCGCTTCTCTCCAAGGAGCAGGCCATTACTCTGCCTGTATTTCTTCTCTGTGTTACGGTGCTGTCAAAGTCAGAAAAATATAAAGTGGACAAATATCTGCTGGCCGGTTTTTTTGCAATAACTGGCGGCTACCTGATATTAAGGTCTTCAATATTAGGTTCTGCAGGTTCAGAGTTTGATATTAATATGTCTGAGCAATCAGGCATAATCGCAAATGCCCTCTTTGAATACTTCAGGATTATGCTTTATCCAGTCTATCTGAACATTGAATATATGACCCTGCCTTTAGAATTAACATCGATTAAATTTCTTTCTGCTGCAGGAGCTGTGATTGCTTTGATTATTATGTCTATAAGGCGCAATACGCCGGATATTTTAAGGGCTGCGGGTATCTGGCTTGTTCTAAATTTCCTTCTCATTTCAAATATTATTCCCATACCAAGCGCTTCAGTCGCAGACAGATATATATATATTCCTTTGCTCGGAATGTGTCTTGGCCTTGGGTACGTATTAAAATATTTATATGAAAAAAAGCAGATCGCTGCTGTAGTTGTTTTTTTAATAAGTATTATTATTCTCGGGGCCTTAACACATACAAGAAACTATGCATGGCAAACCCAGGAGAGCATGTGGCTTGATGTTGTGAAGAAAAGCCCTGAGAAGGCTGTTGGTTATTATAATCTTGGTGTCATATATAAGGATGGTGGCGACAAGGTCAGGGCAATACAGCAAAACCTGTTAGCACTGGAGAGAGACCCTGATTATTTCCTTGCGCATATTAATCTTGGCATACTTTATCATTCACAAGGTCTGGTAGACAAAGCGATAGGGAAGTTTCAGGAGGCCATTAACTCAAACCCCGATTTTGCAACGTCATATTATAACCTTGCTCTGGCATATCACTCTCGAGGACATATTGAAAAGGCGATTGCACAATATAAGAATGCTATAGAGCTGAAGACGGATTACGCGCAGGCATATAACAATATGGGAAGTGCCTATACATCTAAAGGTAATATTGATGAGGCTATTAAGCATTATAAGAGTGCTATTCAACATGATCCAGAATCCGCAAATGCCCATAACAACCTTGGCAGTGCTTACCGTTCCAAGGGCATGCTCGATGATGCCATTCGTGAATACAATATTACATTAAAGCTCAATCCAAACCACACAAAAGCAATTGCCAATCTCCGTTTTGCCAGGACAATGAAGGCCTACTCGCAGCAGAAAAAATAACTTGTAAGAGCTCTCCCCACTCTAAAATATCCAACTGTCTGAAATTAAAAGATACTTGTTTTGCCACCATTTTTGTCAAATGTCATATCGACATAAAATCTTGCCAATATGGCATGCGTATGAAATTTAGAAAAACTCAAACTTGTTGAATTAACAGTATAAATTGGCTGGCATGGCTCTTGCGATAAGAAAGGCAATACGATGAGAAACAACAGCAAACATAAAGCAAATCAGACTGCCAGCAGGCAGAAGAATCCAAGGTCTCAGATAGAGACTGAATTCCTAATAGGAGGTACTATGAAAAAGACATTAATAGTACTCGTAGCCATTATTTCAATGGTAGCAT
>PIVU01000309.1 GCA_003354025.1 Nitrospirota bacterium | reverse complement strand
CATAAGGGCCGGAGCATCTGCATCCCTGCTCCAGTACCGCAGCCAATATCCAGCGCACATGCAAAGGGATTATATTTCTCCAATTCTTCATGAACAACATTTAAAACAGAATCAGGGGTCCTATAGGGTGTATAGTCAAACTTCGAAGCAAGCAGATCGTAACCATCCTCTGTAGAAGACAGGCATTGCCTGGCAAGCTCTATAAGTGTAGGGCCATGTGGGTGAAACATCTCTTATTATATCCTGAATCAGACATAGTAATTCACATATCGATTATAATTTCAATTGTAAGTTATCAAACAGTTAGTGCCTGCACTATTAAACTGGATATGCATTGATTAGATACACCTATATTCTGTAAAATAAAATTACCCATTTCTCTCATATTATTGTAAAATATTCAATATACGGAGGCTCTCTTGAGTAAAGAAAGAAGAAAATTTATCAGGTATGACATCCCTCTGGATGTAGGTTTCAAATTGCTTGATAATACATCGGAATACACTAACGGCGTAATAACAAACTTTTCCCGGTCAGGACTTTGTTTCGAAACAGACCATAGTACTGATCACATGAATAAGGCCTTTGATTTACAAATAAAAGTTCCTGACAGTGATAGATTCACTTCAGCCGTGGGTGATATTGTATGGAAACAGGAATTAGACCAGGGGTATTTATATGGTGTAAGGCTTATGGTAATGGATACAGATGATAAAAGCATAATATTAGAATCCGCATATAATATATGGCTTAATAAAATGCGGGGCTAGTTTTTCATTTAAGATCATCCTTTCTCTTTTTATTTCCATCCACTTCATTCCAGTTTTCTCTTGTATACGTACATATTTCTACTATTGTCGATTTCAGATAATTTATAGTATTGCCTTTCCCTTTGATTTTTTTAACTTAATAGCAACGTCTACCATAAATCCACCAGCATCAATACCTTAAATTATCAACAAACTTATTACTGTCACACAATTGTGCCACAATATCGCGTGCATTGCACATCTGTCAAATTTTAATAATCCTTTTGTTTAAATACTTTACACTCTGGCAACTATATTGCATATAACCAACCAGTTATCAACGCAACTTAATATAATTAATTAACATAAAAGGAGTTAAAAATGAACAAAGTCCTAATAGTGTTTATGTCTGTATTCATATTACTTGGATTCTCTGCAACTGCCTTTTCCTATCCGTCTTCTATTACGCTAGATAGCACTACAAACTCTAGTGGTGATTATTCAGATGGCGTAAGCTTGTTTTTTGAACACGGAACATATGAATTGTCCGTATTCAGCGGTGCATGGAACCCCTGGTTTAGCTCAACCGGCGTTACCGGCTGCGATAGTTTCGGGGCCAATTGTGATACAGGCTGGATATGGAGTATGGATATCTACCAGCCAGATACTTCAATTTACCACAGACTCGGCAGCAAAACTGACAGGTATGAAACTGCCTCACTGGCGTATAATGCGCATAAAAATGATTCAATCTTACTGAATCAGGCCACAGACGGCGATTTCTGGTTTTTCGTTAAAGACGGGAATCCGGGCGATGGTACATATTTAGTACCGGACAATTTCGGTTCTGTAACAGCTTCTGTTAACCTTGTTCACGCACCTGAACCGATCAGCTCAATTCTCTTTCTTATAGGTGGTGCGACTCTTGGCTTCAGACGTTTCTTCAATAAAAAGAAAAACAGCTAATCCAATAATACTCAATCTGCTAAGGGGCTGATATTATCAGCCCCTTTTTTTATTTTCCTGCTTCTTCCTATTCACCTACTCACTAATTAGTGCCTTGATATTTCCATTTTTGTCAACAATAGATTATTTCAATAATAATTTTTATAATATACACTCACTAAACAAAAACTATTCATTAACCTGGAGAACAAATGAACAAATTTATCGCATTCCTGATTACTCTTCTCATCCCCTGTTTTGTATTTGCTGAAGCAAGTTCCGTATTAAAAACCGAAAAGGACCGGATTAGTTACAGCATAGGTATGGACATAGGAAACAATTTCAAAAAACAGGCACTAGACATTAACCCTGATATATTATCAAGGGGAATAAAGGATGCCATCTCAGGCAACAAACTTTTAATGACTGAACAGGAATCCTTAAAAACACTGGCAGACTTAAAGAACAAAATGAAAGCCCAAATGGCTGAACAGATGAAAAAGTCAGGTGGGCAGAATATAATCAAGGGGAAACAGTATCTGTCGGAAAATAAGAAAAAAGACGGTGTCATCTCGCTTCCAAGCGGATTACAATATAAAGTGATAAACAAAGGTTCCGGCAGTTCTCCTGCACTTACCGATAAAGTAACAGTTAATTATCGCGGCACCCTCATTGACGGTACTGAGTTTGATAGTTCATATCGCCGTGGACAGCCGGCAACATTCAAAGTTAATGCAGTAATCCGGGGATGGACTGAAGCGCTTCAGCTTATGAAACCGGGAGCAAAATGGCAGCTTTATATACCTTCTGCTCTTGCTTATGGAGAACGCGGGGCAGGACGTGACATTGGTCCAAATGCAACATTAATTTTTGATGTAGAACTGATTTCTGTAAATTAATTCCCTCTAACTGTATTTCATACGGGACCACCCTTCTGCCCTCCAGCAGAGGGGTGGTTTTTTCATTCAATTATCCAGTTACATTTAATCTTTCGTAAAGCACTTCAATCGACCTGACCATTCAGCATCATTAAATTGACAGCTCCGCCCTTTTATGGTAAATAGACCTTATCAGCAATAATGCAGCATTAAGGAGGCAAGGCAAATGAACACTCTCCTCGCAAATAAAAACAAACTGAGAACGAAAGAAATCCTCGCTAAAATGCATGATTTCGGCAATGATTCAGAAGATTGCATTTCACTTCTTCAAACCGCATTTATATACGACATATCGTCTCCGCTTTCGGAGTGCCGCG
>PIVU01000586.1 GCA_003354025.1 Nitrospirota bacterium | reverse complement strand
TCGGCCCTCGGGGCCCCGATCAGAATGGAGCGCAACGTGTAATTTCGGGGTGCCGGAGGTGCCCTACCCCTATAGGTGGTAAATTCAGACAAATTCAGCCAAAAAATCCCTGTAGAACCAACGTAGGAATCAATATGTTGGGGATTTAGTCAGAAAATTTACCTGTGGGACACGTAGAAGCCCTGTAGAGCATACCGGCGTAGGATTTGTATTTGTTCCTACGTAGAAAGCGAGAAGTACCTGGCTTAAAGCCCAAATGTGAGAAAGCTTTTTTGGCTAGATGGCCCTATTACAAGACAGAGTACGGTAAAATGGCGGATTTAGCATGTAATATTTCTCGCATAAATGATCCAAATGTCAGTTTTCACCCCCAAGTTGCTTCCCTTCTGACTCTCCACTGCTGAAAGTAGAACAGAGTGCCACTCCATTCTAATTTCCTCCCATCTACTGCAGCATAAATATACTACCATAAGTTATTCGTCATACTCCAGCACATTGTGGATTTGAATTAGGAGAAATAGTCGCGCGGTATTTCATAATCCACCTTTGCCTTCTTCCACTTCTGGTTCGGATTGGTGATGATATCAGTAATCCGTCTCGTGAGGTCACTTCTGTCCTGGATAAGATCTCCACTCATTGCCGCCGCATACGTCGTCTTTGTGATTTCATCCATCTTTCTCTTGCTGTAATTCGTCTTAGTCTTCTCCGCCTTCTCCGC
>PIVU01000585.1 GCA_003354025.1 Nitrospirota bacterium | reverse complement strand
CTCGACTCCATGAAGTTGGAATCGCTAGTAATCGCGGATCAGCATGCCGCGGTGAATATGTTCCCGGGCCTTGTACACACCGCCCGTCACACCATGGGAGTTGATTATACCCGACGTCGTTAGGCTAACCCTTCGGGGGGGCAGGCGCCTAAGGTATGGTCGATAACTGGGGTGAAGTCGTAACAAGGTAGCCGTTGAGGAATCAGCGGCTGGATCACCTCCTTTCAAAGGAAAGAGTATTATAAAGCTTTACGTAGTATCACTGACTAATTTTGAGAGATCAAATCTTTCAGCGTCTACAAGTCGCACGTTCTGCGTGTACAAGTAGCACGCCCGCTCTTTGACAATTTGTTGTAGTAATATCATAATGCGCAGTTATAAGATTTTTCTTATAACTGATTATATATAAACAGTGAAGTTTGGTTGTTGAACCAAATGGAACTGGTTATTAACGCAGGAAAATTTGATGAAATTCAGGGCGCAGCTTTTTTGACTGATAGGGGTGCTATTTATACACCCGAGGTGGCCTCATGGCCTCCGACTGAAGGCAAAAGAGATGCAACGCAGAATTTTGCAAATTTCACGAAAATAATATGTTCGAATCAAAGCGTTTAAACTTATTTGTGGTAATATAGTGGCTAAGCTACTAAGAGCAAACGGTGGATGCCTTGGTGTCAAGTGTAGATGAAAGACGTGGAAAGCTGCGATAAGCTTCGGGGA
>PIVU01000008.1 GCA_003354025.1 Nitrospirota bacterium | reverse complement strand
CTTTGCTGAAAGATGCATTCCAGTTGAAAAACCTGAAGGCCTCACAGTACGGCAACGATATTCTGCTGGAAGGCTATATTAAAAGATGAACATCGAACATCGAACGTCCAACTTTCAACGTCGAATCAAAGGCAAATATACAACACATAATATTCAATATTAATTTCTTTATTTTCTATCTTTCTAATTCAAAATTCGATGTTGGACGTTCGATGTTCGATGTTAATCTAGTTCGTACTACTCTCAACTTCCAAAGCCTCTCTCAACCTCTTATCAGCCTGTATAACCTTGTCCGCATCATCACCATTAATGTCCCAGGAATATGCTCCCTTGACACTGCGCTTAAGTTTGATTTTAACAGGTTTATCAGGCTTGATTCCCCTCAATTCGGGAATCTCATTAAATACTGCCCCGCCCTGTCCTGTTGAGTCATTAGCACATCCTAATGAAGATAAAAACAAAGCTGCTAACAAGCACAAACAATATAACCTCAGCCTAAACATAATGTCCCCCATTCTTTCCTTTGCTGACAACTGCCAACTGATAACTATCAACTTTTTTTAATAACTTTTATACTTGTTCGTTATCGGAATGCGTCTGTCCCTGCCAAAGGCCCTTGGTGTAATTTTAATACCCGGCGGAGCCTGCCTTCTCTTATACTCCGAACGATCAACCATCTTGATGACCTTTTTGGTGCAGTTATTGTTACATCCCATCTTTTGAATCTCATCAAAGCTCCTGTCCTCTTCAACATAAGCTTTCAATATCGGATCAAGGACTTCATATGGAGGGAGTGAATCCGTATCCTTCTGGTCAGGTTTGAGTTCGGCTGTAGGGTCCTTCCATAAAATCCGGTCAGGTATGAGCGACGTACCCGCCTTTTCATTCCTCCATTTGCAAAGATCATAAACAAGAGTCTTTGGCACATCCTTGATGACCGCAAATCCCCCGGCCATATCACCATACAGGGTTGCATAACCTACGCTCATCTCGGATTTATTGCCTGTTGTGAGTACCAGGCAACCGAATTTATTTGAGAGGGCCATCAGTAGATTCCCCCTTATTCTGGCTTGAAGGTTTTCCTCGGTAATATCGGGCTGCATCCCGGTGAAATGGCTGTCCAATATTTTCATATAGGATTTCCAGATCGTATTTATAGGGATAGTTTTAATTTTTATCCTCAGATTCTTTGCGTGATTGTGTGCATCTTCATAGCTCTCCCTGGAAGTATATACAGAAGGCATAAACACACCATGCACATTCTCTTTCCCGAGAGCATCAACAGCTATTGTAGTGACCATTGCTGAATCAACTCCTCCGCTCATGCCAATTACAGCGCCCTTAAATCCGTTCTTCAAAACATAATCTCTAGTTCCGAGAACCAGAGCTTCATATACTTCTTCGTTGACGGACATATTAATAACTTTCTTTTCTCTAACACTCTTTTTACGTTTCTTAATCCTTGCACGCTTAATAGTAATACTCTCAACATGCTCATCTTTTAAAACGAGCTTTTTCAATTTCTTTTTTTCCTTTTCCGACCACTCAGCGTCATTTCCGACTTCAATATCAGATACAATCAATTCTTCCTTAAAATGATTTCCTCTTTTAATGATGCTGCCTTTACTGTCAGAAACAAAACTCCCGCCGTCGAAGACCAGTTCATCCTGCCCGCCTATTGAATTAAGATATACAAGCGCAGCCCTGCACTGCTGGGCCTGCCTGGATACATATTCCTCCCTGTGAACAGATTTCTTCATGTGATATGGAGATGCGTTTATATTAATAATAACTCCTGCTCCTGAAAGTGCCTGGACTCTCGTAGGCCCGTCTTCATACCACAAATCTTCACAAATACTAATTCCAAATTTAACTCCATCAAGATCATAAACAGGATACCGCCTGCCCGGGTTAAAATACCGATGCTCATCAAATACTCCGTAGTTCGGAAGATGTTTCTTATAATAGACATCTACCAGCCGGCCATTTGATAATACCGCAGCTGAATTATATATACCGCCTTTCCTGTCCACAAACCCGACTATTGCAGTAATACCATCAGCGGCAGCTTTAATATGGTCAATTGCCTTGATATTGTCATCTACGAATTGATGTTTCAGAAGAAGGTCTTCTGGAGGGTAGCCGGTAACCGCCAGCTCAGGAAAAGCCACGATATCGGCATCAGCCTTCTTTGCTTTTTTGATGTACGAGATGATTCTTTTTGTGTTTCCTGTAATGTCGCCTACAGTTGAATTTATTTGAGCCAGCGCTATTCTTATTGTTTTCAAGATAATTTCTCCGGAGACCCTATGGGAATGAATAATAATAAAGCAAGCATGCCTGTTTGTAAACCCTTTTTATTACGTCAGACACCCCATTGCTTTTCAATCGCAACGGGCTGACCGGCATTCAATATCTTCATAATTTCTTCACTTCCTGTAATTTAAAATAAATTCGGCATCACGACAAAAAAAGAATCTAACCTGGAGACAGGACTGAGTTGACTCCATATTTTTGAAACGATATAATTGCATTGATCGGCAACTAATCATATTTTAATTTCACATATAGTAAGGAGACGTCATGCTTTTTAAGAAAAACAAAATTAACTGCATCATATTTGCTGTATCTCTTTTACTTCTTTCATGTTCGGGCGCTCAGGCCCTTGCCGGCTACCAATCCAGCGTTATAGACCAACCCTCAAAAATCTCAAAAGAATCCGTTGATTTTATGACAAGGACAGGTCAGGCAATGGCTGAAATAGCTGAAGCTGTCAAACCTGCAATTGTTAATATAGCCACAATCAGGACCGAGCAGTCAGCAGGTATAAACCCGCTTCTGGACGACCCTTTTTTCAGGAGGTTTTTTGGTGATCGGTTTAAACACGGTGATACTCCAAAAAAACGGAAAGCAGCCAGCCTCGGTTCAGGAGTTATTGTATCCAGTGACGGATATATCCTGACCAACAATCATGTTATTACAAATGCAGATTCAATAAAGGTGGTCCTGTCAGACAAAAGAGAATTTGAAGGTAAAGTTGTAGGCAAAGACCCTCAGACAGACCTCTCGGTGCTTAAAATTGACGCTGATAATCTTACATCGCTGGCTCTTGGGGATTCTGATTTACTGAAAGTAGGAGAAATCGTGCTTGCTGTAGGAAATCCTTTCGGCCTGAACCAGACAATTACAATGGGCATTGTCAGCGCTGTAGGCAGGGCAAATGTAGGAATTGCAGATTATGAAGACTTTATACAGACTGATGCTGCAATCAATCCCGGCAATTCAGGAGGAGCACTTGTAAATGTCAAAGGAGAGCTCATAGGCATTAATACCGCCATATTCAGCACTACCGGCGGTTATCAGGGAATCGGCTTTGCCATCCCCAGCAACATGGCGCGGTCAGTCATGGACAGTCTTATCACTAAAGGGAAAGTAATCAGGGGATGGCTGGGAGTGTCAATTCAGGGCATAACGCCAGACCTTGCAGAGCAGTTCAACCTTGAAAAAGATTTTGGTACGCTCGTTGCCGATGTAGTAGAAGGCAGCCCCGCAGAAAAAGGCGGTTTATTACGCGGGGATGTCATCATAGAGTTTAATGGCAAAGAAGTCAACGAACCGTACAACCTGAGAAACCTGGTATCCAGTACAGATCCCGGGGAAGAAGCGGAATTTAAAGTGGTCCGCGACGGTGAAATTTTCACTGTTTCGGTAATAATAGGTGAAATACCTACTGAAGAGCAGAGAGCGGCTACTGAATACAAGAACGCACTGAGAGGTATTAATGTCCAGGAATTATCTACTGATATTTACAGAAAATTAAACCTCCCCGATAAAATTCGCGGTGTTGTTATCACGGAAATCGAGCCCGGAAGCCCCTCCGAGTCAAGGCTTATTCCAGGCGATGTGATACAGGAAATCAACAGGAAAGCAATATCAAACCTTGAAGACTTTGAAACAATAGTCTCAAAGATCAAACCTGACAGAGATGTCCTGCTGCTGGTCTTCCGCAGGGGGGCTACAACCTTTGTTACTGTTAGTGGAGAATAAAGAATAAGGGTACAGGGGACAGTTGTCAGGGTGCAGTAAAAAATGAAAGCGGGGTTAAAAACCCCGCTTTTTTTATCTGTTGCTGCACCCTGACAACTGATCACTGCACCCTTTTTTTCACTGCCCCCTGACAACTGACAACTTTTTTTGAACCTTATTGATTTAATGTATTCATTAAATCAATGAGAGGGATTTTGAATTTCTTTGCAATTTTTTTACAGTCTTCATACTCAATTGATGTTTTATTACTCTTCCCGTCAAGGCCGGATACTTTCACATTAACAGTTCCGTATTTTGTCTTCTTTTTCTTTATCTCACGCTTAAGTATTTCCCTATCCGCATAGTAATACCTGACTCCAATACTTGTCGTTTCAGTTAATACAATGTCCGTAAGATTTTCCCTGTCATCTTCATTGCAGAGCACCGTTAATTTAATTCCCGGCCTTCCCTTTTTCATAATAATATTGGTCAAAAATACATCGAGTGCCCCTGCTTGAAAAAGGAGGTCCATTACATACTCATATACCTGAGGATTCATATCATCAATATTCGTCTCAACAACAGTAACTCCGTCATTTGTACTCTGTACTCTGTACTTTGTACTATTCTTTCCCCCTATCATTATCCTCATTATGTTCGGACGGTCACTGAAGTTCTTTGTCCCTGCACCTACGCCTGTCTTGATAATATTCATATTGGGCATGGGACAAAAGGCATTTGCCAGGGAAGATATCAATGCAGCGCCTGTGGGAGTTGTAAGCTCAAATGATGTCTCTGAAGAATAAACAGGAACTCCTTTCAGCAGTTCAACTGACGCAGGTGCGGGTACGGGTAAAATCCCGTGCTCAGTCTTAATGGAACCGCTTCCAAGATTTACCGGCGAAGCATATATCTCATCGGCTCCCAGTATATCGAGACCGATCAATGATCCGAAAATATCAACAATACAGTCAACTGCACCCAGTTCATGCAGGTGGACCCTGTCATATCTGCTGCCATGAACTTTTGCCTCTGCTTCAAAGAGACGTCTGAAAATGAAAAGCCCCTTTTCTCTGACAGGTTTAGGCAAGGAAGAGTTTTTGACGATCTTCTGAATGTCACTCCACTTTCGGGCACCCTGTCCACCGGCCTCGTCAAGATCAACATCAACCTTTGTTGCCCTCATTCCACATTTCTTAACTTTTCTGGCTTTTAATTTATACCCCTGAACATTAAGGAGGGAAAGTCCGGACTCAATGTCTTTTAAAGGGACTCCGGCATCTACGAGAGCACCCAGAGTCATGTCTCCGCTTATACCTGAAAAACAGTCAAAATATAGGGTCAGATTTTTAGCCATAGTCAATGAGCTGATGGTTGGACAGCAATATTATTTCTACTTTGCTGCCAGCAAATTAATTTTATGAGCAAGCACTCCGGCTCCAAAACCATTATCAATGTTCATAACAGCAATTCCCGGCACACAGGAGTTGAGCATTGAAAAGAGGGCCGTAAGACCTCCGAAACTTGTCCCGTAACCTACTGAAGTGGGAACAGCAATTATTGGTTTATCCGTCATGCCGCCTATTACAGAGGGAAGAGCTCCCTCCATACCTGCGGCTACTATGAGAACATTTGCTTCAAAAAGCAAATGTTTTGCATTAACTATTCTATGCAGGCCTGCAACACCTACATCATTAACCTGCTCTACTTTACTTCCGAGAAAGGAGGCAGTGGCGCAGGCTTCTTCGGATATGTCCATATCGGAAGTACCTGCACACAGTACAGCAATAAGGCCTTTTTTTGTTTTTTGCTCTCCAGCTGTAATAACGCCTGATTTCTCATAGAAATTAGGCTTAACCTTATATTTTTTACACACAGTACTAACAGACTTAAACACTTCCTTTGATGCCCTGGTGACTAGAAACTTCCCGCTTTTCTTCAGCATTGCCTCTGCTATCACTTTCACGTCTTTAGTCTCTTTACCCTCAGCAAATATCACTTCAGGAATCCCATGCCGCATTTCTCTGTGATGGTCGACTTTGGCAACACCCAGGTCTTCGTAGGGAAAATGCTTCAACTCTTTAAGAGCATCAGCAACTGATACTTTTGAGCTCTTAACATCATCGAGTATTTTTTTAATTATCTTGTTATTCATATTAAAAAATAAGGCCAGAATTCAAGGGTTCTAATAAACTAATGGATATGTCTCTTTTTCCCTGGAACCCTTGACCCCTCGAATCCTTGAACCCTTTCTTTACTCATTCCGATTTCAGAGTTCTCGTCATTAATTCTTTCACTGCATCTACAGGGCTTTTGTTTTCATTAATGACCCTGAATATTTGTTCTACTATCGGCATCTCAACATTATGTTTTTTTGATAACTCATATGCTGATTTGGATGTTGCAACTCCCTCAGCAACCATCTTCATGTTTGAGATAATGTCATTTAGAGATTCTCCCCGTCCAAGTTTATATCCTACTGTGTAATTTCTTGAAAGAGTTCCCGTACATGTCAACACAAGGTCTCCAAGGCCGCTCAGACCACCGAATGTTTTTTCATTTGCTCCCATTGCAACTCCAAGTCGTATCATTTCCGTCAGTCCTCTTGTAATAAGTGCCGCCCGGGTACTTGCTCCAAGACCCATACCATCGGATATACCCGAAGCAATAGCCATTACATTTTTGAGTGCACCACCGAGCTCAACTCCGAGAACATCCGTATTCGTATATACCCTGAAATAATCGGAGTTAAAAACGTCCTGTAGAAGCAGGCCTGCTGAACTGTCCTCAGATGCAACAGTCACTGCCGTCGGCAGCCTCTTGACAACCTCTTCGGCAAAACTCGGCCCTGATAATACCGCTGTCTTCCTTCCGGTAAGTTCTTTGAGAATTGCTGAGACGGTAGACAGAGTACCATGCTCAATGCCCTTTGAAGCACTTATTATAATGGCCTCTTTTAATATGTACGGCTCAGCGTCACTGAAAACAGCACGTGTAAATTGTGTTGGCACAACATTTAAGATATAACGGGCCTGCTTTAAAGCATGCTCGAGATTATCTGTTGCCTCCAGGTTATTGGAAAGGGGAATACCGGGCAGGTATACACTATTGATGCTGGTGCGATTAATTTCATCAACCAGCTTTTTTTCATATGCCCACAATGATACATCATAGCCCTTTACGGCAAGATGATTTGCCAGTGTCGTCCCCCAGCTGCCTGCTCCTATCACAGCAACATAACTCATTTTTCAATCCTCATATTCTTCATATTTATAGCTTTGAAAGATAATAGAAATGATAACAGGAAAGGACTTTAAAAACAAACTCCTTTAGACACCATAAAGCACACTACAATCCATGCTTGTCAAGAATCATGTCCCTCTGATTCTGAAACTCATCATCCGTTATCTCACCTTTAAGGAAACGCTCCTTAAGCTGCCTCAGCCCTCTCTTTAATTGCTGGTCCTTATTTCCTGCACCGGAAATTAAGTCATCTTCACGACTCATTTTCGATAAATTATCCACTCTCTCCTGAATACGCTTCATACCACGTAACTCCATGGCCTTGCTTTTTATTTCCGAGAGGGCCATTTTCAGCGGCGCATTACCGTACCAGTGGGCATAGTCAGGGTTCTGATGAAAAACACCCTTATAGGTCATAATGTAATAAAATTTCTTCATGCGGAAATAGACCGCTTCAATGCCTGACAGATCTTCATAAAGCATTTGCGGGCCGATATCAAGGGCATTCCCTGACAGCGGATGAGCTGGACGGTCTTCAGTAGAAGGCATAAGGAGTCCATCGTTATCAAGCTGCCTAATAATTGATGCAGCTTCATCTATCATGGATTTTGCCTGCTTTTGTATTCTGTCGCCATCAACGAGGTTTCTTGCTGCAAATGATTTTGAATGGCATTCCGAACAAATAGCCAGCATCTTCTCTCTTTCTTCTTTACGTATATTTTCTTCATATTGCTGCCCGAAAAGTCCCATCGAAATACCGGAACTGACATTGTGGCCCCCTTCAGGCATATGACATTCAGCACACCCGGGCGCGTATTCGTTCCCTTTCTGTTTGTATAGAATGCCGTGCTTTGATGATTCCCACATTTCATACTGTGGATGGTCCGGGCCCATATGACATGTACCGCAGATAGCAGGGTTACGGACAATCGCAAGGTCAGTATCATGCGGCGTATGGCAAGAATCGCATCGCACCTCAATTTTATGGCAGGACAGACAGCCCTGCCTCTGCATTTCAGGAGTCTGAGCAAGAAAACGTGCGCACTCGGCATTCTGCTTCGGAAGTGCCGAGCCTTTTTCGTGGCAGTCATTACATCCAGCCCTTCTTTCAGAAGTAGGATTGAGATTTCGGGTGCATGCACGGCCCGCTCTGAAGCCTATACCATGCTTGCCTGAAAAGTGTGCCCTGGCAGCACTATCATGACACCTGGCACAAACAAAGGCCTCTACAATTTTCCTTTTCCCGTCATGACCATGAATATCTTCATATTGACTGCCGTGACACTCGCTGCACTCAAGGCCTGATTGAGCATGGGCCGAGCTTTTCCATATATTGATCATACGGGGAGTTTCCTTTTGATGGCAGGCAAGACAGGATGTTTCTTCAGAGGCCCCAGCTGCTGCTGATGCACCCAGTGATAATAGGATAAATCCAATGCAAAGGAAATATCGTATCATTTATCATCCATGCCAATATTCGCTAATAACCTTGTCCGTCTTACTTTAAATTCCTTCACAGTCATAAGGTCCTCATTAAGAAGGTTCTTCAGAAGCCGGATTTTGTCACCGGCATTCATCAACTCCTCATCCATTGGTCTGTCCTCTTCGTGAAATTCAGGAACAAAACCATTAAGGTAAAAAAGATCACTTTCATACACTATAATAAGCCCTGTACCATCTGGAGACCAGATTCCCAGGGATTCACGGGCATCAGGGATCAACTGTTCTAAAATCGATCCATCAGACTCTACGATCCAGCCTCCGATATACAGCTGGCTCCCAGATGAATTCCAGGAAGGGTATCTGCCTCTTACAACATCCTCACTATATAAACGTTCATCCGGCTTACTGACATTAACAATACTCAAAGCTCCGCTGCTGTCTACAATTGCTAACCGTGAGCCGTCAGGAGACCAGGTAGAGGGCGCACTAAAAATTGTGTCGCTCAATGTGAAAAGATCATACGTTTCATCAATTACCGGGTCAACAGTTTTGAAGAGCGTAAAAGGCGGCAGCCTTGGCGGGTCGTGATACTCAGGAGCTAATACCGTATCATGCAGTGGACGAACTCCGGCAAATGTCCATCCGGAAGTAAAATCAATATTCTCATCCCTGGTAGGGAAATATGAGTCCCGATTATAGAAAGTCTGCACATTTTGTTTATCTACTCCCGTAAATGTGTATGTAACAAAAGTCCCTATACTCTGGCTTATTATTTTCTTTGAAAAAACTATAAACCTATCGGGAGGATAGAGCCACTTGACTGCTTCAGGCTCCTCTTTTATCGGGACAATCTGAAATGTTTCTTTTGATACATCCACTTTCAGAAGCTCATTACTGATTTCAGTTTTATGAACTGCGAGGAGATTACTACCGGGGGCCCATTCAATATAAAGAGGCACTATCCCGTCAAGGACCCTGAAATGTCCCGTTGCTGTATTAAATATTAAAAGTTCGTCATTCTTTATTATCGCAAACCTTGATGAGTCAGGAGACCAGGCCGCTGTGCCGGGACGAAGGGGCACATCTCTTATGACCATATGTCCCGATTCAAAATACGGCGATTCAAGAGTTGTAGCACAGGAAGCAATAAGCAGCAACATAACTATCATTGACAGGCATTTCATCTTCGTCATTCCTTATATATAGAGCGTATTTGCTTGTATGATAATTAAAGTATACTACTGCTTCTTTGCTTTTTGTATTTTTTTCCAGGTGTCTTTAAGAGTTACAGTCCTGTTGAAAACCAGTTTATCATCAGAGCTGTCTGAATCCACAGAGAAGTAACCCAATCGTTCAAACTGAAACCTGCTGCCCGGTTCTGCGCCTGCAAGAGAAGGTTCTACTCGGCATCCATCAAGGACCGTAAGTGAATTCGGATTAAGGTATGATTTAAAATCAGCTTCATCTTTTGGATTGTCAGGGTCGGCTTTTTCAAAGAGGTGTTCATATATACGGACCTCCGCTTCAAGCGAATGCTCGTCAGAAACCCAGTGCAGTGTCGCCTTTACTTTGCGTCCGTCAGGAGCATCGCCTCCCCTCGTTTCAGGATCATACGTGCAGTGGAGTTCGGATACTTCTCCATTATCATCCTTCACAACATCAACACAGGTAATAAAATAAGCATACCGGAGTCTTACTTCGCGGCCCGGGGCAAGACGGAAAAATTTCTTGGGAGGATCCTCCATAAAATCATCTCTTTCAATATATATGATTTTTGAAAAGGGGACTTTCCTTGTTCCTGCACCAGGATCTTCCGGGTTGTTAATTGCATCAAGGTCATCAGTCTGTCCCTCAGGATAGTTCGTGATAATGATTTTCAACGGGCGTAGCACAGACATTACTCTCGGGGCGCTCTTATTGAGGTCTTCTCGGATACTGTATTCCAGCAGCGCCATATCAACGGTGCTGTCAGCCTTTGCAACACCAATGCGTTCGCAAAATTTTCTAATAGACGCAGGGGTATATCCCCTTCTGCGCATACCTGATATCGTTAGCATACGCGGGTCATCCCAACCGTTTACATAGTTCTCCTGTACAAGCTGAAGCAGTTTTCTTTTGCTCAAAACCGCATGGCTTATATTAAGCCGTGCGAACTCTATCTGATGTGTATGAAATACGTTCAACTGATCAAGAAACCAGTCGTATAACGGCCGGTGATCTTCAAATTCCAGAGTACAAAGAGAATGTGTTATTCCCTCGATTGAGTCCGAGACACAATGAGCATAGTCATACATTGGATAGATACACCATTCATCCCCTGTCCTGTGGTGAGTTGAACGTTGTATTCGGTAGAAAACCGGATCACGCATATTGATATTGCCCGAGGACATGTCAATCTTTGCCCTAAGTGTATGTGAACCGTCTTCGAACTCCCCATTTTTCATACGCTCAAAGAGATCAATGTTCTCCTCCACAGATCTATTTCTGTACGGGCTGTCCTGCCCCGGTTCTTTCAGAGTCCCCCTGTACTCCCGCATTTGATCTGCAGTCAAATCACACACAAACGCCTTGCCTGCTTTTATCAATTGAACCGCATACTCATAAAGCTTCTGAAAGTAGTTAGAAGCATAGTACTCCCTGTCCTCCCAGTCAAACCCCAGCCATCTGACATCCTCTGATATAGAGTCAACATACTCCTGCTCTTCCTTCGTCGGGTTGGTATCGTCGAACCGCAGGTTGCAAAGACCATTATATTCAGAAGCTACACCAAAATTAAGGCAAATGGACTTGGCGTGCCCTATATGCAAATACCCGTTAGGCTCGGGAGGGAAACGCGTGTGTACACGACTGTCATTCTTCCTGTTTTTAATGTCCTCTTCAATAATCTGTTTTACAAAATTCGTGGGGTTTTTATTCTCATTTTCACTCATAATTAATTCCCAATTACCTCTATTGCTTTTTCAATTCTTCTTATCGCTTTCTCTTTTCCTACCACATCTAGAACTTCAAAAATCCCGGGGCTCTGAGTGCCTCCGGTCAATGCAACGCGGACCGGCTGCGCAAGCTTTCCAAGCTTTACCTCATGCTTTTCACATATTGCCCTGAAGAGCTCTTCGATTTTTGATTCAGAAAAATCATCCATTGATGAAAGGCCCTCTTTCAACTCATTAAGAAGGTTGCGGCTGCTTTCCTGGAGAAATTTCTTTTTTGCTTTTTCGTCAAACTCCACATCTTCAGCTATGTAGTATTTCAATGATGCGGCCAGTTCAATAAGGGTCTTTGCTCTCTCCTGGAGGGTCTCAACAGCTTTTACAAGCCATGCCCTGTCAGGTTCCTGTCCTTCAGTAACCGTCCCGTCTTTCACAAGGAAAGGAATGACCAGTTCTGTTAATTTTTCAGGATCAGAGTTAATGATGTATTGACCGTTAAGCCATAGCAGTTTTTCTGGATTGAAAACCGATGCTGCCTTGCCCACATTTTCAAAGGAAAAGTACTTAACAAGTTCTTCTGATGTAAATATCTCCTGATCTCCATAGGACCAGCCGAGCCTTACAAGATAGTTAATCAGCGCCTCCGGTAAATATCCCATGTCATAATATGCCATAACAGATGTTGCGCCATGTCTTTTTGAAAGCCTTGCCTTGTCTGAACCGAGTATCATCGGGAGATGCGCAAATTTGGGAACCTCATATCCAAAAGCCTTATAGAGCTGGAGCTGCCGCGGTGTATTATTAAGATGATCGTCACCTCTTACAATATGAGTGATACCCATATCAACATCATCAACTACAACAGTAAGATTGTAGGTGGGCGTACCGTCTGAGCGGGATATAATCAGGTCATCAAGCTGTTCGTTTTCAAAGGTAATTGTGCCCCTGATCAGATCATCTACCATTGTGACACCTTCCTGGGGCATCCTGAAACGTACTACAGGATTAACGCCAGCTGCAGGTTCTTTTAAATTTCTGCACTTGCCGTTATACTTAAGCGGCCTGCCTTCGGACATAGCCTCCTTGCGCCGCGCCTCAAGTTCTTCAGGAGAACAATAGCAGTGGTAAGCCTTGCCCTCACTAATCAACTGCTCTACATATTTTTTATAAATATCAAAACGGTCGGTCTGCCTGAGGGGCCCCTCATCATAATCCAGTCCAAGCCACTTCATACCATTCAGAATCGCATCTATATATTCATCGGTAGAACGCTCTCTGTCAGTATCTTCGATTCTTAAAACAAATACTCCATTATTATGTTTTGCATACAGCATGTTGAACAGCGCTGTCCTGGCTCCGCCTAGATGTAGAAACCCTGTGGGACTTGGCGCAAAACGTACTCTTATTTTTCCACTCACAACTTCCTCCCGTGATCCTATGCTTTTACTTTCACCATTTGCAGCTTTAAGACCTTCGTCGTTTTTTCAGTTACTCTGAATCGATGATCAGCCCTGAATCCTGCAACCCATATAATATCATTTCCTGACTCAACAATGGGGACCCCGTCCCTCTTGTCTCTGGATATCTTTTCATCCACGAAATAATCCTGAAGCTTCTTCGTTTTGCCAAATCCCATGGGATAGAAAATATCACCCTGCCGCCGTGCTCTGATTCTCAGAGGGAAATTCAAACTGTCCGCATCAAGCAGGACAGTAAACCGTCCATCCCCCTGCTCTCCCCCTGCACTTTCTATAGATGATCTGATCACCATCCCAACTTCATCAATGGATGCTTCATCCTCCTGACCCAGTTCATGATCGTCAATACTAATCTTCTTATCGGTAGTGATCTTTAAAATCGAATAATCCCTTATTACCTTTATGTCTCCAGGCAGGTCAATACTGTCACCGGCTTTTCCTTTTTTAATAATATCAATCATATCTTCAATATTTATGAAGCTAATGCCTTTTAAACTCTCTGTTGCATCAACGGCCCTTCTCAGGACACGTCTGAGGACAGGTTTTTCAATAGTCTCAAGCGGTCTCATAAAAAGTTCTATTGAGGTATCGGACTTTCTGCTGATCATTCTCATTAATGATTTTGTGACTATTAATTCCAGATACTGGTCCTCTTCCCTGATTATATCTGCAGACCTGCAAATGTCCTCTACCACTGAAGGGTTCTTCCCTTTAACTACCTTGATGACATTGCTTCTTAGCCAGTTTCTGTAATAGTCTTCCTTCAGGTTGGAGGAATCGGTCATGTAACTTTGAGGATTACCCTCCCGGAGATACTGTTCAATTTCACTTCTTTCCACTTCAATAAGCGGCCTAATTATATTTCCTCTTACAGGTGGTATGCCTGATAAGCCTTTTCTCCCGGAACCGCGAAATAGCCTCATTAATATTGTCTCTGCCTGATCGTCGGCATTATGTCCAAGCGCAATCTTATCAGCATTTTCTGAAATCAGCGCTTCATCCAGCTCGGCATATCTCAGTTCTCTGGCAGTTTCCTGCAGGTTCATACCTTTTTTATCAGCGGACTCCTTAACATTAATAGACCTGGATAAAAAGCCGATCTGCAGGCTGTTGCAAAACTCTTTACAAAAGGCCTTTTCATTTTCAACCTCTCCAGCCCTTAAACCATGATCTAGATAAACAGCTGTAAGTGTTAATTTCATCTCACTTTTCAGACCATTCAGCATAACGGCCAAACATACAGAATCGGGGCCTCCGGATAGACCGATCAGAATGTGATCATTTTCAGACAGCATCTTGTACTTCTTAATTGTGTCTCTGACTTTTTCCTTAATTTTCATAAGTAGTACATTACACCGGAATCATCCAGTATTATTATAATACTGATGAAATTCTCATGATAAATATATATAATAATAGTTCACAATTTTCATAACTTAATACCATTAACAAAATTATGCATGATTTCAAATACATAAAATCAGAATTATACGCGGAAGATGTTCCAGTAAAAAAAATAGTGGAAGCCGTGGGATCGCCGGTCTACATTTACAGCCACAATACTTTCCTGCGCCATTTCAATGCTTATAATGACGCCTTCAACGGCCAGCCTCACACAATATGCTTTGCATTAAAGGCAAATTCAAATCCCGCAGTTCTCAGACTTCTTGCAAAGAACGGATGCGGAGCTGATGTAGTCTCCGGCGGTGAGCTGTATCTTGCACGTAAAGCAGGTGTCCCGGTCAAGAAAATAGTCTACGCGGGAGTCGGTAAAACAGAGGACGAAATCGTCCAGGCATTAAAAGCCCGTATTCTCATGTTTAACATAGAGTCATCGGACGAAATGATTGCCATCAATGAAATCGCCGGCAAATTAAAAACTAAGGCGCCTATTGCATTAAGAGTGAACCCTGATATAGACCCCAAGACTCATCCTTATATATCAACGGGTTTAAAAGAGAGCAAATTCGGCATACCAATAGAAAACGCAATTGAGCACTATAAACTGGCAAGAAAATTACCCAATTTAGAAATACTTGGGATACACAAACATATCGGATCTCAAATAACGACTATTCAGCCGTTTATTGATGCCTTAAAGAAAATTATTCTTCTTGCACAGACATTAAAGACACACGGCATAGATATTAAGCACCTTGATATTGGCGGAGGGCTTGGGATTCCCTATCATAATGAACACCCTCCCCACCCTAAAGAACTTTCAAATGCAGTGCTTCCCATGCTTGAGAGCGGCAACTTTAATCTCATACTTGAGCCGGGAAGGTCCATTGCCGGCAATGCAGGTATATTTGTTACAAAAGTTCTTTACCAGAAACAACATCCTGAAAAAGAATTCGTTATTGTTGACGGCGGTATGAACGACCTATTGAGGCCAAGCCTTTATAATGCATATCACGGCGTGCTCCCTATAAGAAAAAACAATCGCAAAAAAGTTCTCTCAGACATAGTCGGCCCTATATGCGAATCAGGTGATTTCCTTGCAACGAACCGGGAACTCAACCGGCTTTCAAACGGGGAACTTATTGCAGTAATGAGCTCAGGGGCATACGGATTTACCATGAGTTCAAACTATAACAGCAGACCACGGGTTGCCGAAGTCATGGTTAAGGGCAGGAACTTCTATATCGTACGCGAAAGAGAGCAATACAAAGATCTTATAAAAGGTTCCAAAATCCCCGATTTCCTAAAATAACTTAGTGCTATCTCAAGGAGTAATATGAAACTTCATTTCACAAAAATGCATGGACTGGGCAATGACTTTGTGGTGATTGATAACAGAGAGATAAATCTTAAAAGACTTCCCTCTCTTTCTAAAAAACTCTGCGACCGCAGGTTCGGAATCGGAGCGGACCAGCTCCTTCTGCTTGAACACTCACGTAAAGCTGATTTTAAAATGCGCATATACAATGCCGATGGTTCTGAAGTCGAAATGTGCGGAAACGGCATAAGATGTCTAGGGAAGTATATATGGCAGAATGTTCTTGGCGGTTCACAGGATGCATACGCCAGGAAATATGAGGCATCAATAAACCGTCTTGCCATTGAGACACAGGCTGGAATCTTATATATTCAAAAAAGCGGCAGCCAGTTTAAAGTCAATATGGGAGAGCCCGTACTGGAGCCAGCTTTAATACCGGTTAAGACCTCACTGGTACAAAAAAGTTTAAAGAACAATATTATTAAGTCATCACCGCTCAAAGTCGGTGACAAGACATTTAAAATAACATGCGTATCAATGGGTAACCCTCATGCTGTGATCGTAGTTAAAAATGTTGATAAAGCACCGGTTGAAAGTTTTGGCCCTCAGATTGAAAAACACAAACTTTTCCCTAACAGGACAAACGTTGAATTCATTCAGATCATTGATAATAGCAATATCAGAATGCGTGTATGGGAAAGGGGTTCCGGTGAAACCATGGCATGCGGAACAGGAGCATCCGCTTCGGCTGTTGCTTCCATATTGTTAGGTCATACTGACCGCAAGGTCAATGTACATCTTCCAGGCGGCAAACTTACTATACAATGGTCAGAAAAAGACAACCATGTATATATGACGGGAAGCGCTGTTAATGTATTTGAAGGCACCGTTGAAATATAAAAGACAGGGTTCAAGGGTAAGGAAAAAGGCTTCACTTACTTCCCGGTCTCAAGCTCTTTTTTAATTATGAAAATCAAGTGTCCAACCTGCAAACAGAAGACCGAGTGGAACGATAATCCCTATAGACCTTTTTGTTCTGAACGGTGTAAACTTATTGACCTTGGGGCATGGGCTTCAGAAGAATATAAAATCGAAAACAGGCTTGAAGACGAATCGGGAGAAGAGTCTTCATAAAAAGGAGTTATGATATGCTTAAAATCGCTGTAACTGGTGCTACAGGAAGAATGGGAAACCGCATTATCACACTTTCACAGGACATTGAAGAATTAAAACTGTCCGGTGCATTAGAACGAAAAGGTGATGATAATATCGGAAAAGATATCGGTGAAGTAATAGGTCTGGGCAAGACCGGCGTAATAATCACCGACGATATACATACTGTCAGCAAAGATGCCGATGTCATAATCGACTTCTCTTCTCCATCAGCCACTATAGACAATCTTAAGGCAATCTCCGACAAACCTGTACCATTCGTAATTGGTACTACCGGTTTCAGTAAAGATGAAATTGAATATATAGGACTATATGCACAAAAGACACAAACTGTTTTTGCGCCTAACATGAGCGTCGGTGTCAACCTTCTGCTGAAAGTCCTGGCAGATATAGCTAAAGTTACCGGAGATGATTATGACGTAGAAATCGTTGAATCACATCACAGACTTAAAAAAGACGCACCTTCCGGTACTGCCATGAAAATGGCCCAGGTGCTTGCAGCTGCTCTCAACAGAAACCTTGATGATGATGCGATCTATTCAAGACATGGTCTTATCGGGGAGAGAACTCAGAAAGAAATCGGCATCCAGACAGTACGCGCCGGAGACATTGTAGGAGAACACACAGTATTATTCGGCGGGCTGGGTGAAAGAATAGAGATTACACATAAAGCATCCAGCAGAGATACTTTCGCAAGAGGTGCATTGAGGGCTTCCTTATGGATCCGCAAACAGACTCCCGGGCTTTATGATATGCAGGATGTTTTGGGTTTAAAATAATATGATGGGGGCGGCCTCGCCCCTTCACAGGCAATATTTTATTCGAGAGAGATCTTCCCTTTTTCGATAATTTCGACAATCTCCGGATCAAACTGTGTCCCTGAATTCTCTTTTAATTCACTGAGAACCTTTGTCATAGTAAGAGCATCCCTGTATGGCCTGTCACTCATCATTGCATCTATTGCGTCAGCAACGATAACAATCCTTGCGGATAAAGGAATCTGGTCTCCCGTAATACCTTCAGGATATCCTTTACCGTCATATCTTTCATGATGATGCAGGATTACAGGTATAGCGTCTTCAAGAAACGGGATAGACTGCACTATTCTTACTCCGATGGCAGGGTGTTTCTTTATTTCAGTATATTCCTCCAGAGACAGTTTTCCGTTCTTTTTGAGGATATTCTCCTCTATTCCTACTTTCCCAATATCATGAATTGATGCTGCATTACCGATTTCCTTTATAGTCTGCTCAGGAACGCCCATCGCCCGTGCAATTGAACATGACAGTTTCGAGACACGGTTTGAGTGATTGTAAGTATAATGGTCTTTAGCATCAATGGTTAAAATCAAAGCACTGACAGTACCTTCATAGCAGGTCATAATCTTATTCCTGGCGGAATTCACCTGGTCCTCGAGATAAGTCGCCCTGTCTAAAAGAATGTCCCTCTCCATCTTGAGACCTGTATTGGTGCGCCTTTTAGCAAGCCCCTTCTTAACAACTGCCAGGACATCGTCTTTATCAAAGGGTTTGATTAAATAGTCAAAAGCCCCGAAACGTATTGCATCCCTTGCGGTTTCCAGACTGGCATAGGCGGTCAATAAAATAACTTCTGTGTCCGGGTGTTTTTTCTTTATCTCCTGTAATGCAGTTATTCCATCCATTTTGGGCATTTTTATATCCATCACTATAAGGTCTACGGGATCTGTCCCAATCATGTCGATCCCTTCAAGTGCTCCTGATGCCGTTGATACCGCATATTGGTCTTTTAGTACCATTCTAATAGACTCTCTTGGCGCCAGTTCATCATCAATCACCAATATCTTCTCTTTGCTATTCACTTACTTCTCCTCCTCTGTAAGGATAGGACTGTTTCTTCTATCAAATATCGGTATTTTTATAATAAAGATATTAATATCGCCCTCGTTCTTAATCTCAAGACTTCCTTCATGTCCCTCTATAATTTTATCACTTATCGGCACATTCAGTTCTTTTCCTAAATGATTAATGTCAAGAAGCGGTTTCAGAAGCGCCTTCTTCCCCTCTCTTATGGATTCATCCCCACCATAGGTAATAGTAATTCCAATAGAGGAATCTTCTGAATAATCAGCTTCAGAAGTAACGCTGATAAACGTCCCGTCGGGCGTCCTGTCAACAATATTCAATATAAGATAGTAAATGGCTTTTGCAAGCTGTTTTTTATCGGCATTCACATAAAATGATTTTTCAATGGGCGTGTTGGAAAACTTGTGAGTATCGGGAAGATTTTTCATTATCAATTCAGAGGCATCTGATAATATGTCATTAATATTTTCGCTGGAAAGATTATAGTCCTGTGTACTTGAAAATGTAACCAGCTTATCAATAAGACTGTCAAGCCTGTGTATCGACTGCTGTACTGTATTCACATAAAATTGATTCAGGTCATCATCTGCAAGTTTTTCATTTAACAGCTGAGCATATGTTTGAATTGAGGTAAGTGGATTTCTGACCTCGTGGGCAATTTTCGCCATGAGATCATTTACAGCCTTGAGTTTCTCCGCCCGCCGGTTCTGCTTTTCCAGTTTTCTTGAGTCCGATAAGTCAGAGAAAATAATTCCCGCGCCTATCGGATTCCCATGTTCATCAAGGAGCCTGTAACTATTAATGCCGAGGGGCAGTTTCGTCGGGTTTATGGAAACTTCGTGACGTCTGTATGATTTCTCGGTCACCATTGTTTCATATAATATATCTCCCAATGGAGAGGGCAGAGCTCTCAGGTCTCTGCTTATCATGTCCGATGCATCCAAACTCAGAATCTCCGATGCATATTGATTAAATATCGTTATTCTCTCATCCTTGTCAATAGCTATCATTCCGCTGTTCATGCTTGACAGCATATTTTTATTGAACTCCTTCTGGTACCACATCTGGTGATACAGATCAATGTCCTTCACAGCAGCTGCAAGGTAATTGCAAAAGACATAAATAATCTCAAGCTCTTCCCTGTAAAAAGGCTCTTCCGTAATTTTATTATCAATATTGAAGATCCCGATCAATTTGCCCTTATATATCATGGGAAAGGAAACAGCGCACTGCAGTATATCCATTTCATTTCTAATTTTCACTGTTCTGGAATCTACATAGTTAACGGGCTTGTTCATAATGCGGCCGGTCTTTGTAAGCCACTCTGTAAGGGCGCTGTCCTGTCGAAGCAACAGGTTGTCCGCGATATACGGATCAAGGCCACAGTGAGTTTTCACAGAAAACCCCTCTTTGTCCCGGATCATTACGGACATCTTGCTCACACGGGCGATTTCCATGACTGAATCCATAAAGTGCTCCAGAAGCTTTCGCATGTCAAAGTTCACTGTCAGCATACGTGCGAAATTAACGAGGACCTTCTCCTGAACATACCTCCCGCTTGGAAGAGGATCACACCGGCCTGCAAGCATCTCCGAATCAGCTCTGCTATGTGCCTGTCTCTGCATGCTGCCGGACGAATCGCGGGATTGATTCATTAATTTCAGCTCGCTTTTATAGCGATATCTTTCAAGTGCGCGGTCTACTGTAAGAGGCAGCTCAGACTGCAAAGACTTATATTCAATACACTCAAATACACTGGCAGGAAGGTTATCCGTCATAAACTGGTCCGGTTTTTCAGTGGTAATCAGAACAACCATACCATCATCCAGGGTTTCCAGAAACCTGGCAATAGATGACAACCTGTGAGAAACAGTATCTATAATTAATAGATTCAGGGGAATATTACTATATAATTCCCGCAGTTCTTCAAGCGTTTTCAGCGGGTAAACAGTATATTTTTTGAGCAAACTTTTAACACTGAGCGTAACGTCATCATCTCGTTTACTCAAAAGCGCCATTAATTCCATATATAAACTACCCCTTCACACAACATTTTGCCTGAATATTAAACAACTTTAAAACTTTTCCAGCCAGACTTATTGTCTGAATTACTCACTAGGTATAGGCAGTGAAATAGTGAACTTCGTCCCCTTTGACAGTTTACTCTTCACTTTAATTTTTCCAAGATGATCTTCTATCACCCTTTTGCTTATAGCAAGACCGAGCCCAACACCCATTTCCTTCGTTGTAACAAAGGGATCAAATATTTTGGGGAGATCATCAGAATGTATACCTTCACCTGTATCTCCAATAGATATTTCGACATGTCTGGCATTCGGCTTAATGCTAATTGTTAGAACGCCTTCACCATTCATAGCCTGGCAGCCATTATTAATAATGTTAGTAAAGGCCTGCTTAAGCTTTTCTACATCGCCATACATGTTGATGTCTATATTATTATACACTTTTTCTATGAGTATATTTTGGCTGTCAATCTCAAGTCTTCCTCTGGTATATTCAATTATTTCATCTATAAATGATTTAATTTCAAACTCATTAATACGTCCGCTCTTCTTATCACTGGAAAAGTCCAGAAGGTCGCCGATCAGGCTGTTAATTCTTTCTATTTCCTTGACCACTATCTTCGAGAAAGTGTTCCTGAACTCTTCATCATTATACTTTTCCGGCATAAGCTGGGCAAAGGTCTTTAATGATGTAAGAGGGTTCCTTATCTCATGTGCAAAAGTGGCCGACATCATACCGATTGATGCAAGTCTTTCCGTATGAACTTTATCTTCATAAAGTTCTGTATTTCTTATAGCAATAGTTGTTTGATTAGATACGATATTGAGCAGGTTAATATCCTCATTGGTAAACATGTCCCCTGACACCTTCTCTCCCAGAACCAGCAGGAGAATCAGTTTTTTATCAGCAAATACAGGCACTACTGTCTCACCGTCAAACGGTCTGAGTTCCGCATTGATTCTCTCAATGATTTCCTGCCCTAAAACTCTTACAACTCCCGGCAGTTCATCTCTGATGAGTATGTCATCATATTTCCTGAAGTATTGAACAATTTCAGAGTTCTTTTTTATTAATTTTGTGTTGTCACTTTCATCATGATTCCCTTTGCTGCTTTTACCCTTTATATATAATTTATGGTAAACAATTTCATAACCCTTCCCCGGGATTGCATATAAGATATATACACTCTTTAAGCCAAGAGTTAAATAAAGAATATCTCCGACATACGTAAACAACTCATTAAGATCAAAAACAGATGTGAGTTTTCGGCTTATTTTTCTTATTGTGGGATAATAATCATAGGCTTTTTTGTAGAAATTTTTATCAATAACAGATTGAATTCTAGTCTTTAGAGGGGTAAAAAGAAACGCAATTATGAGTGCTGCAATAGCAGTAATAGCAAATGAGCTAACACCTGCTATATACGATAAAAATTTAGTCATAGCCAGAACAAGAACTACAAAAATACTGGTCAAGACTCCAGCGGAAATGGAATAGACCATGCTCTTTCTGAACACCAGTTTTATGTCCATAAGTCGGTATTTAAAAACAGCGTAGGTGACAATTATACAGTAAACGACAATGCCAAAATTTCCTACCGGATAAATATTAAAACCCAAATAGGGGATAAAATTCGTAAGCCCACTAGAAAACCCAACTGCCATCGCTACAAGAAAATAGAGGATTTGATTCTTTTTAAGTCCCTTTTCACATGAATAAGATTTGATCAACTGATAAATACCGTAAGCTACTAGGCCTACCCATATCAAGAAGGAAATCTTACCTACAATGCTTTCAACGTATGCATAAATAAGGTTGTCAAAGATTAAACGGGTACCTGCGATATATTTGTCGGTAAAAACACTGAGAACAGCAGCAATTGTTGCATGTATATATGCAAATATCAATACTTTTTTACTTTTAATATTACAGAGTTCATAAACTACATGAACGAAAAAAACACTGATAAATAATATCGGTATATAACTAACTCTCCAGAGCATCAAAGTTTCATAACTATCGGGCATTCTGCCCAGAAAAAATGATCCCCACCCCCAGAGAGCTACAGCAATGTTGAATAACATCCACACAAAATGAAGTCTGGATTTTCGCAGGTATAAAATAATAATGGCAAGGATAGTTCCGGTTAATCCCAGTAGTAGTCCGCTAAGAGAAAATAAGTTGGCCATAATATTTAGCTATCGTTTAAATATGATATAAAATACATTTATCGTTATATATAATTTAGTTGCTCACATTCCGAATTAGTGTTGCCGCCAGATTCCTTCCACAATATGCAACTAACGGAATGCCACTCTGACCTATTCCGTTAGTGACCCAGTGCCCTGTTAAATATAGTCCGCTTATGCTTGTTTGACTGGGGAAATAGTTCTTGTCTACCTGTGCAACCGTGGATGCCAGTCCAAGTGCAGAGCCATTTGAATTCAAAGTATACCGGTTAAGGGTCCGTGGAACAGCTATCTCCTTAACTTCTATAAATTTCTCAATATCCGGAATGATTTTTTCCAGCTTTGTAATAATTTTCTTATATATTTTTTCCTCGTAATTATATTTTGTTGCTCCGTTTTCGTCTTTTACCCATAACATAGCCCGGACTATACTTCGATTTTCAGGCGCCAGCTTTTTATCGATTAGGGAAGGGAAATGGCAAATGATATAATCAAGGTCAAACACTTTACCCCGTCCATCAATCTTACCCAGGTTATAATTATTTTCCGTATCATAGCACCTTTCAACATCATAAGTGGAAAACAACCATGTAGAAAAATGTCTCTCCATAACTTTCTCCAGATCAGTATTCAATCCCAAATAAACTATGAATGCCGATGGCGACATTTCCAGTTTCCTTATTTTTTCACTTTCTTCGCATCCGCATGAAGTCATTTTTTCAAAAGTATTAACGGCGTCGGCATTTGATACAACTATGTTGGACCGTATTACGTCCCCTTCCCTTAACTTAACACCCATTACCTTTCGATTTTCAACAATAATGCCGCTGACATCATGAGAAAGCAGTAATTCTCCACCATATTCCCTGAATCTGCAAGCCAGCAAATCCGGGAATGACTGAATACCGCCTTCAGGATAATATCCACCGTCCAGGATATATTCTCGATACAGAAATACTGAAGCTAACGCAGAAGCCTTAGAAGGAGCTATTCCTAAATTCCCGATAGGGACTGATAGTATGATTTTCAATTTAGGGTCAATAAAAAATTCATTTAGTAATTTCTCGAAAGATATATATCTGGTTTTAGCAATAACAGATAATAGTTCTCCTGAAAGAATAAAGTTGAAGAATCTGTCGATATTGCCTTTTTCTTCAGGGAATTTTTGTTTTAGTTCCTCCCTGGTGTTTTCATTATCTTTCCTTATATAAATAGTCTCATTAGGCATTATAATTTTTTCACAGGGGTCGTTCCTCAATAAGTTGATTTTATCCAACAAAGAATGGTCCTTAAGGATACTGTAAATAATTCCCTCATTTTCCCTGCACGATCCCAGATAATGAACCGCAGCATCAAACGTATACCCTTTCCTACTGAATGATGTGCAGTAACCTCCAGGTTTATCATGATGCTCGACTATTAATACTCTTACATTTGCTTTCGCAAGATAACAGCCGCAGACCAGTCCGCTGATCCCAGCACCAACTATAACAACATCATACTTATCGTACTTATTTTTTTCAGTTGGCATATGACTACGCTTTATCAGTTAATTTTTTAAATATTCCAGCAGCGTTATATCCTGCAAAACCGCATGATAATTTCATAGCTGCATTAAGCGGGTAAGAAGTATATTCATGAACGAGCTCGATGTTATGTTTTGGCTCAACTTCATCACAGTTTAATGTAGGAGGAATAATTCCGTTTTCCATTGATAATAGAATTATTATGCTTTCAATGATTGCACTTCCCCCAAGGTTGTGTCCTACATACGGCTTGAACGCGGAAATAAATGGTATTCCGGATCTGGTCCCGAATACATCAGTAATCCCTCTGGCTTCATATGCATCGGTAGCTTTGATAGCAACGCCGTGAGGATTAATCAAGTCAATGTCTTCAGGGTTCATCCCTGACTTTCTCAGCGCTTGTTCGATCACTTGCCGATAAGAGGAACTTCCCAGTCTTGGCATAGTTACTTTCCAGCTTTCCAGAGAGAACCCCCCGCCCGAATATTCTGCATATATGTGTGCGCCTCTGTTCAAGGCATGATCAAGTTCCTCCAAAACCAGAGCTGAAGCACCTTCGCCCAATACAATACCACCGGAGTTTTTCGAAAAAGGCTTCATCATTCCATCTTCCGAATAAAGCCCCTGCTCGGAAAACCATTTATGTTTAAACATAGTATTGGGGATATCCCCTCCTGCAAGTATCACAACATCACTTCCGCCGTATTTTATCTGTCTCGCTGCAGATTCCAGGGCATACAAACCGGATGCACAGGAATTATTAGTAAACAGCGAATAACCGTGGAGCCCAAAGGCCTTTGCAATAAAAAACAAGTACATAAAACTCTGTTGATCATAGCCACTACGAGCATATTGTTCAAATATATGTCTGAAGAGCTTATTTTTATTAATACTTTCTCCGGAATTATTCTCCAGGTATGCTGCTGTCTCCTTAATTAATCCCTCGCAAAATGGTTCAAACCCGGGATGTTCCACTGTCAGGAACAAACCAATATTGTTATCTTCCTGATCATATAATATATTGCTGTCATCTATTGCCAATTTAACCGCAGCCAGTAAATAATAGAGATCTTTATCCTCAATTCCCCTCTTCCATTGCAAAATGTCATCAATAACCGATCCGCTTATATTAAAGCTGTTAATATCAAAAGCATCAATACCGTGGTAATAGAAACTGTCCCACAGTTCCCCGTCAGCCTTGATCTCATTGAACTTCAGTCCGATTTTCTTATTCAATATCCCCTCCCAAAAAACATCCTTTCCTATTCCTGCCGGGGACAGAGGACCAATGCCTGATATTACAACTCTTTTTTCTCTTGCCATATCTGAAAGCTTACCTTAATAATTTACTTATATTTTTTTATTACCAAACAGGAGTTATTGCCACCAAATGCAAATGCATTATTGATTACAATATCAACCTTTTTAATCCTTGATTTATTTGGGACACAATCTATATCACATTCCGGATCCAGCGTCTCATAATTAATTGTCGGGGGAATTATATTATTTTCAACAGTAAGACAGCAGGTTAATGCCTCTATTGCGGAAGCTGCTCCCATTGGATGCCCCAGCATAGATTTTATTGAACTAACAGGAATCGATTTATATCGATCTTTAAAAACGCTCTTTATCGCTCTACACTCTTTTTTGTCATTGCCGGGAGTGCCGGTGCCGTGTGCGTTTATATAATCGACTTCTTCCGTTTTTGTTTTCGTAAATTTTAATGCCTTGAGTATGGCTTTCTCAATACCTTCAGCTTTAGATGCTGTCATATGGTACGCATCACAACTGAGTCCATAGCCTAATATTTCCGCGTGTATTTCTGCCTTTCTCTGCAATGCCGATTCCAGTGATTCAAGAACGAGAATACCTGCCCCTTCTCCCACCAACATTCCCTTTCTATTCTTATCAAATGGCTGACATTTGTTGGCAGCCATAGCATATATTCTTTGAAACCCTGTAAATGCTAGTTTAGAAAAAGCGTCAGCACCGCCAACAATAGCGAAATCCAGATCTCCTCTCTTAATAAAATCATATCCATATCCAATGGCATAATTGCCGGCTGCACAAGCAGTAGGAATAAGATAGTTCGGCCCTTCCAGATTAAAATGGATAGCGATATTGGAAGAAATATTATTGGCGGGAGCCAACAATACCTGTTTTCTGCTTAACTCATTAGTTCCTCCTAATACCCATGTATCAATGGAGTCCTCTAATGGTTTTTCCCCCATAGTAGTTCCAATGAAGACCCCCGCTCTATCCCCGCTTAGTCTTTCAGTGGAAAATTTTGCATCTTCAAGTGCCATTGCTGCAGCTGATATGGCTAATTGTGAGGACCGGCCCAAAAAAACAACTTTTCTTTTATCAATAAAATCTTCAGGGTAAAAATTATTTATCTCACCGGCATAATGGCACCTATATTCTGATGTATCAAAAGATGTTACCCTGCTTATGCCTGATCTGCCTTTTGTGATGGCTTCCCAAAATTGCTCTTTCCCAATTCCTACGGAAGAAACCACTCCCAGTCCAGAAACAACAACCCGTCTGTTATTCATTTATTTGTATGCTGAAAATAAAGTTTGCCTTAGCCACAACTTTTCCGTTTACCTTTGCCAGATTATCCGTAATTGCTGCTTGGTCTAATATTTTCACGTTGGTTGTCTCCAGAATAAGCTCGTCTCCCGGGTATACAGGCAAGATAAACTCAGAGTTAACTTTTCCCAGATAATATTCAGGGCATCTCTTTACAATATCCGGCTTTACAATTGAATAAAGAATTATAGATGACTGGGCCATTGCTTCTATGAGTAAAACACCCGGGAATATGGGACGACCCGGGAAATGCCCCTCAAAATATTTTTCAGTCTCTTTAATATGTTTTACTGCAACGACTTTTTGCATTCCGTCAATCTCAATAACTTCATCAATAAAAAGAAAAGGATCCCTATGGGGCAAGATCGATTTTATCTTTTCCTGGTCCCATTTCATAATCAGCTTGATATGTTCCGGGTATAATCAATTAACTGGCCCAGATTTCTAATTTTTGGGATATCTTCTTCTGGTACGATAATCCTGTACTTCTTTTCAAAAGCAGCCACAATTTCAATTGCTTTTAAGGAATCAACGTTCAAATCCTTGAAAAAGTCTACATCAGGGGCCAGCTTTTCAACCGGCACCTCAAGAATTTCCGAAACCATGTCTCTGATTTCAACCTCAATACTATTACTCATACATCCTCCTCAGTTCCACTTGGATAAGATAAAAGCTGCGCTGTTTCCCCCGGGCCCGTAATTGGTTATCAATACATTATTAATACGAGTAATTCGAGATTTATTTGCTACATAATCAAGATCACACGCTTCATCTGCTATTTCGTAATTCATTGTCGGAGGGATAAATCCTTTATACATGCTGCCTATGGAAGCTGCAATCTGAAAAAGGCCCCCTGCGCTGAACGGCTCTCCTATCATCGATTTAATAGAACTGACAGGGATATTGTATGCATATTTGCCATATACTTCTTTTATGGCTTTGGTTTCCAGCCTGTCCTGGACAATCACTGAATTAGCCGATGCACTTATATAGTCTACCTCAGATTTATTCAATTCAGAATTCCGCATTGCACCTTTAATACTTTCTTTCAAGCCGATGGCTTCAGGATGATACTTACCTATCCTATAAGGTTCAAAACAGTTTCCGATTCCATTTACACGGGCATAAATATGCGCTCCTCTTTCCAGAGCATCTTCCTCGTCCTCTATTACTATGACAGCAGAACCTTCACCCAATACGATCCCGTTTCTTCTCTTGTCAAAAGGGCAGGATACTTCCTCTCCATTTATCCCGGCAAAAAAACCCAAACGATAAAAACCGGTATAATTTGCCAGAGACAGACTTTCTACCCCACCTACTAATACTGCTTTAATACGTCTCATTTTAATAAAATCAATAGCGTACTTTAGTGCATCAATGCTAGAACTGTAACCAGTAGATATTGTCGTATTAAACCCCTGTATATTAAACCGGATTGACACCTGGCTGGATGCCGCATTGACAACCATTCCAGGGAAAAGTGATGCACCTGTAAAGCGTGGACCTTCCGTAATGAGTTCTTTCCCGAATTCTGATATGTTCCACAATGCCGACAATGTTGTTCCGGTGCATACTCCATAGTCATCAGCGTTATCATCATTAATATTGAGCCTTGCATCTTCAATCGCCATTTTCGCTGAAGCGCAAAGTAAGCGTGATGTTCTTTCCAGGTCTCTGAGACCTTTTGTTCCAAGATAATCTTCAGGTGTAAAATCCTGAACTTCTCCCGCCATTTTACACTTGAATCCACTTGTGTCAAAACGCTCAACAGGCTTAATGCCGGACCTGCCTTCTTTGAGCGATTCCCAGAACTGCTCTTTTCCGATCCCATTCGGAGCGATCACCCCTAATCCGGTTATTACAATTTTTCTTTCTTTCACTTTTATGCCGAACTCATCCCACCATCGATAACAAATGTTTGACCTGTTATATAACCAGCATCTTTACCCGATAAAAATGCTACAAGTTTTGCAACTTCTCCCGCCTTTCCCAACCTGGACAAGGGTATCTGCTTTATCATCTGTTCCCGGTATTCATCGGTTAGATCTTTCAGCATTTCGGTTTCAATAAAACCCGGAGCAACGGCATTTACACGAACATTGTATGGCCCCACCTCTCTGGCAAGAGACCTGGTAAAACCAATTATCCCGGCTTTGGAGGCAGAGTAGTTCGATTGCCTGGATATCCCTATCATCCCGCTAATCGAAGAAACATTAATAATAACGCCGCTTTTTTGTTTAATAAGGGAAATAATAGCTGCCCTGGTAAGATTAAATGTTCCGTTCAGATTTGTATTAATTACACTATGCCAGTCATCAGTATCCATAAGAGCGAGTGCCTTATCCTTAATGATACCGGCATTATTTACAACTACATCTATTCCACCATATAGTTCTTTTGTTTCGTCCACCCAGGACTTAACTGCCTTGAAGTCCCGAACATCTACTTTAAATGCTTTTGCCTTTGCCCCCATTGCCTTGAGTTCATTGGCCAAATCATCTGAGTCCTGATCACTTGTTAAATAATTAAAGCTGATGTTTGCGCCGGCAGCAGCCAGTTCTTTCGCAATTGCTCTGCCGATGCCTCTGGAGGCTCCACTTATAATTACCGTTTTATTATGAAGAAATTGATTCATATATAATAGTAACTCTTAAATAATTGTGAATTAGTGTCCAGGCTACAAGACTGCACTTTACTCTCTTTAACTAGGGAACAGCGGCTATACCTTCCACTTTGAAACCAACATTTACCTGCTAGTACAAATTATTCTTCATGCCATACAATCCACCCTAATACCAGTATTAACATTACAAATAGTATAAAAAAATCTTATACTTACAAATTTTTGGTGTCAAATAATTTACAGATGTACTAATTATTAACAAATCAACTAAAAAAAGCAAGATAATAAGCCATTAAATTACGTCATCTCTTTAGTCGGCAGGAGTATTATCTAGAACACTTCTAATCTGTGACCTTTAAGGAGATGCCCCTTCACTTTTTATGTTATTATGTTTTATTATTAAAAAGGCTTTAATAGCATAATTGACTTGAGGAACGACGATGAAGTGTAAGAAATGCAGTGGTAATCTCACTCTGAAAATAGGTTGAAAGAGCGTAAAATTACGCTGCATGGAATGCAGCACGAGCTATTCTATCGAAGAGTATATTAACGAATTAGATGCAGGTGCATGGGAGAAGCTTTCCAGCCGTTCCTGCAACAGAGTTTAGCAACTCCCTCTTATTCATCACTTATCATTCAACGTATTGACAATTTTAATCCTTATACATTATCATTTAATGTTTAATTATATATAGAGAGAGGGATTATGAAAACCATATTTGCCAAAAAAACGGATATAGAACAGAAGTGGCACTTAATTGATGCCGAAGGATTAGTACTGGGAAGACTTGCAACAAGAGTTGCAATGATTCTTAGAGGTAAAAACAAACCGATATACACTCCCCATACTGATACTGGCGATTTTGTTGTAATAGTTAATGCGGAGAAAGTCAGGCTCACAGGTAATAAGCTTGAAAACAAAGCATATTACCATCATACAGGTTATCCTGGTGGAATTAAAAAAGAAATGGCCAAGGATATTATGAAAAAGAATCCTGAAAGAATTATTATGTCTGCCGTGAGAGGAATGCTTCCAAAAAATACGCTTGGCAGGCAGCAGCTCAGTAAGTTAAAAGTATACGGCGGTACGGACCATCCTCACCAGGGGCAAAATCCCGAAGTGCTGAACATAACTATTAAATAAGGAGTTTTAAGATATGGCAGAAATTGAATACAATGCAACAGGAAGAAGAAAGTCATCAATTGCCCAGGTTTTCATAAAGCCGGGCAAGGGAAATATTGTCGTTAACAAAAAGTCTCTCAATGATTACTTCCCATACGAAACGATGAAGATGGTAGTCCAGCAGCCGCTTTTCATTGTCGCAGTGAATGGCAAATACGACATTAACGTACGAGTCAAAGGTGGAGGCTTCAACGGTCAGGCAGGTGCTATTAGACATGGTATCTCCAGAGCGCTATTGCTGGTTAATTCCGATTTCAGGGGAGTGTTGAAAAAGGAAGGAATGCTTACAAGAGACCCGAGAGCCGTAGAGAGGAAGAAATACGGACAAAAAGGTGCAAGAGCACGCTTCCAGTTCTCAAAGAGATAAAAAGCAATATAATCATCACATTAATTGGAATTTCTCATGCCCAAAACTATTTTTTAGTTTTGGGCATTGATTATTCAGATATAAAATAAATTATTTATACAATTTCGTTATAATTACCTATGCTAAAAGTCGCCATACTGGGAGGGAGCGGATATACAGGCGCTGAATTACTGCGACTGCTATTATCTCACCCTCATGTTAACGTAACAGCTATCACTTCTGAAAGACTCTCTGGTTCTCCAGTAGCGGAAACCTTCCTGCACTGTAGAAATACAGACCTTTCATTTGAATCTTTAAATTTAAAAACCATCGTAAAGAAGGCTGACCTCTTTTTCCTCTGCCTGCCTCACAAGACATCACAGGACACAGTTGCTTTCCTTCATGATGCGGGGAAAAAAGTAATAGATCTCTCTGCTGATTTCAGGATTAGAAATTCAAAAACCTATGAAAAGTGGTATGAGACTCCGCACCATTATCCGTCACATCTTAAAAAGGCTGTTTACGGTCTTCCTGAAATATACAGGGACAAGATTCGTAAAGCCTCAATAATAGCAAACCCCGGATGCTATCCGACTAGCGCTATTCTGGGCCTTGCTCCTGTCATCGGTGAAACCTTTGTAGACCGTGATTCCGTTATCATAGATTCAAAGTCAGGCACTTCAGGCGCGGGGAGAACTCCTGCTCAACCGTTTATGTTTTGTGAAGTTAACGATTCCGTAAAGGCATACGGAATCACCGTGCACCGACATACACCTGAAATAGAACAGGAGTTAAGCGCACTTGCTTCGAGTAAGCTAAATATTATTTTCACGCCCCACCTTATTCCTATGGACAGAGGCATTCTTAGCACAATTTATATCCGCTTAAGCAAAAGTACTAACTTAGGAAAAATCCATACTCTATATCGCAATTTTTACCGGAATGAAGAATTTGTTCGTGTGCTTGATCGCGGCGTATATCCTCTTACGAAGGCCGTGAAAGGAAGCAATTATTGTGACATCTCGGTATTTCTGGATAAACGTTCCGCCAAAGGAACAACTTTAATTATCGTCAGTGCAATTGATAACCTCATCAAAGGTGCATCCGGGGCCGCAGTACAGAATATGAATGTCATGTACGGCTTTGATGAAACAACCGGATTAACTTCTCTTGCACCTTCTCCCTGATGAAGAAACTATCCGGCAAATCACATATAAAAGTTCCCGGGTTTACATTTTCAGGAATATCAGCAGGCATCAAACAATCCAAGGACAAAGACCTGGCGCTTATACTATCCAACACACCCGCTGTTACTGCCGGAGTTTTCACAACAAATCAAATTAAGGCCGCACCCGTTCAGCTTGCAATGAAAAACATCCTGTCCCGGAAGGGCCAGTCAATCATCATTAACAGCGGAAATGCAAATGCATGCACCGGACCACAGGGCCTTAAAGACGCAATAAAAATGCAGACGACTGCCGCAAGTCTGGTTGATATCCCTACAGACCTTATGTATGTGTCATCAACAGGAGTGATCGGAAAACCACTGCCAGTCAGCATCATAGTCAAAAGCCTTCCCCTCCTTGTCAGTTCATTGTCCATATCCGGCATAAACGACACGGCGCAAGCGATCATGACTACAGATACTTATGAAAAGGTATTCTCAAAAAAGTTAAAAATCGGCTCAAAAATCGGCTCAATAACAGCCATTGCAAAGGGATCAGGAATGATATGCCCAAACATGGCAACCATGCTCTGTTTCATTGTAACAGACATATCACTGTCCTACGCTGCACTCGACGCTGCACTGCGGTCAGCAGTCAATCAATCATTCAATATGCTCTCAGTAGATAATGATATGAGCACAAATGACACAGTAATGATCATGGCAAACGGGGCCCTCGGGAACAAAACCATTACACAAAGGTCGCCCTATTATAATAGCTTCAAAAAAACGCTGAACAGCATTACTTATGAACTGGCAAAAATGATTGCCGACGATGGAGAAGGCGCTACAAAAACTATAGAAGTCATCGTCACGGGAGCTGGAAGTGAGTCAGACGCAATCAGTGTTGCCAAAGCAGTATCAGGTTCAATGCTTGTTAAAACCGCATTATACGGAAGGGACCCGAACTGGGGCAGGATAATTGCCGCTATAGGTTATTCAGGCGCTGCCATTAGAGAAGAGAGAATTGAAGTCCTTATCAATAATATTAAACTGATAAGCAAAGGCACAGGGACAAAGAATGAACACAAAGTACAAAAAAAACTTGAAGACAATAGAATAGTCATAACTATCAACCTTGGGTTGGGCACCGGAACTGCCAGAGCGCTCAGCTGCGACCTGACAGAGGGTTATATTGAGATCAATGCACATTACACAACCTGAAACATTTCCGGCATCAAATAGCGTATTCACATTATCACTAAATACAAACACCATACTTCTATATTTTTAATAATAAATATGTTAATCTGTATGGATATATGCTCTTTAAAAAAGACTGGAGAATTACAATGAATAAGTTTCTGTTCTTTTTTGTTCTTACTTTATCAACGCTTCTTACAGTAAATGCCGGCGCAAACAACAATGATTCAGAGGAGTACCTTATCCTGAAGGGAGATACTCTCTGGGGCATTTCAGACGCGCAGCTTGAAGATACTTTTCTCTGGCCAAAGCTATGGAACGTTAACCCTCACATCGAACATCCTGACCTAATATATCCTGGCATTAAAATAAGAATCCCTTCACGAGAAGAATTAATGCAAATGCAGCCTGCACCCCCCAAACAGGTTCCTGCAACCAGGAAAGCCGGTAAAAAAAGAGCCCACACCAGGAAGGCACAGGTTAAGCGCAAATATATAATTGACAAAAACCTTTTTATCTCTAGTGGATGGATAGATGAAGGTTTCCCAAGTATAGGCACAATATCTTATTCTCCCGGAGACCGCACTGTCATTGGCAGGGATGACATCGCATACCTCGATTTTGACACAATTGAAAAACCTGATATAGCAGTGGCGTTAATAGTGCGTAAAGAGACAGTTATTAATAAGCAGTTTTATGTAATCAGAGACATGAAAATAGTCAAGCATCCGGTAACAGGTGAAATACTGGGACATCACATAAGAATCGCGGGTATTTTAAAAGTAATCGGGTCTGACAGTGAGATGACCAAAGCAATCATAACATCTTCATTTGAAGATATTAACATAGGTGACGGACTTATGCCTTACGAAGACCTGGCGCCCCCTTTCGTTCCTGATATGGCAAGGACGCCTGACATTAACGGCCATATCGTTGAATCACATACCAACTCTGTTTTATCTGATGAAGGCAGTGTAATTTTCCTCGATAAGGGTCAAATAGACGGGATTATTGAGGGGGACATCTATACAGTCTTTTCCGATCCTCCATCTAAAAGACCCATTGGGAAAATCCAAGTTGTCTTGCTTAAGCCTACTACATCAAATGCAGTAATTCTGGAAAGTGACTACGAGATAGTTACAGGTGCTCAGTGGGGTCATCTTCAATAAATCTTATTACATTCTGAAATAGAAATAGAAAAGGGGAGTAATATAATTATTACTCCCCTTATTATTTTATAAAGCGGTCTTTATGTACTTACAAGAGCTTTTAGAGCTTTAAGTCTGCTGGGGTGCTTTAATTTTCTCAGAGCTTTCGCTTCAATCTGCCTGACCCTCTCTCTTGTGATAGTCAAATGCCTGCCTACCTCTTCAAGAGTATGGTCTCTATCAACGCCTATACCGAACCTCATGCGGATGACCTTTTCTTCTTTAGGTGTCAGAGTGCCGAGGACTTTCTTAATATATCCGGAAATTTCTTTACCTTCCGCATCGGTAAAAGGAGAAGGACTGTTTTTATCTCCAATGAAATCCTCCAACTCAGTATCTTCATCTCCTACCGGAGTCTGCAAAGCAATAGGGTCCTGAATTGCCCTGAATACCTCCTCCACTTTTCTTGGAGGCACTGCGAGCCTTTTGGCAATTTCTTCATCAGAAGGCTCTCTTCCCAGTTCCTGTGTAAGTTCCCTGGAAGCTTTAGTGACCCTGTTATAGAATTCCATCATATGGACAGGAACTCTTATAGTCTTGGTCTGGTCAATCAGGGCCCTAGTAATAGCCTGACGTATCCACCATGTGGCATAGGTGCTGAACTTGAATCCTTTTTCATGTTTAAACTTATCTACCGCCTTCATAAGTCCAATATTACCTTCCTGGATCAAATCAAGGAGAGGCAGACCCCTGCCGACATAATTTTTAGCAATATTGACAACCAGTCGCAGGTTACGGGTGATAAGCTCATTTTTTGCCTCAAGAACAAAAGCCTGAACCCTGTTTATCTTTTCCCACATATCTACCAGGTGTTCGACTTTTATGCCGACTTCAAGCTCTACATTTTTATACATTCTGGAAGCTTTGCTGGCAGTATTTTCCATAGCAGCCAGAAGAGCCGCTCTTATTCTCTTTTTACTTTTTTCATTCTTTATCAGCAGTTTTAAGGTCCTGAGTGAACCGCCGTATTGATCCAACTCATCAGATACCTCTTCAATCACTTCAAGCATCATTTCGATCCTGAACAAAGTTGACTCGATTACATAGGTCTTCCGCTCTTCTTCCTCAATATCCTTATTATCCTCATTCTCCAGGAAATCAGCTTCAATACGCTTTGTTAAAGGAAGAAAATGAATAATCTCCGCAATAATTTCTTTTCCCTCTTCCAGTTTCTTCGCCAGCTCAACTTCCTCATCTTTCGTGAGAATGGAAATGTCTCCCATGGAATGAAAATAGGCCTGAACAAGATCTTCAGTTTTTTCATATTCAGGAGTTTCCGTCTCTTCAAGAGGCGCCGAGTCATCAGAGTCAACAATCTTTACCCCCATATCGTTGAGGAGATCCATGAGCTCTTCTATCTCATCAGGAGTAAAGAATTCTGACGGAAGGGCCTCATTAATCTCATCATATGTGAGTTGGCCCCTTCGCTTACCGACTTCAATTATTTCATCAAATATATCTTTTTCTTTCATTATTTACCTTCCCAGTGACACTTAACTTATAAGTCTAACATATAATACTAAGAAAGACCAGAGAAGCGGGCAATTCCGGAGAAAAAACTCAATTCAATTCTTTCATGCATGGAATTTTACAAAATGTTTACATAATTTGTCATATGTTTTTTTCAAATGCTCAGGCATCACTCTCGTTTCTGCTATAATCGGCATACTGTCCGTATCACCTGTCCAGCGGGGCACAATATGTTTATGCATATGGGACTCCATCCCTGCACCTGCAACTTTGCCGAAGTTCAAACCAATATTAAAGCCATCAGGAGACAGGACCTTTTTCAGTATTTCTACAGAGGTTTTTACCGTCTTCATAATATCGAAGAGTGCGTCATCTGAAAGTCCGTCAAATGTGGGAGTATGAAAGTAAGGAACAACCATGAGATGCCCGCTGTTATAGGGATATTTATTCAGCATAACAAAACAGTACTCACCCCTGTGAAGTATCAGATTGCGCTTGTCTCTTGCTTTATTCACCTTCCCGGCCTTTGTTTGTGAAATATCGCAGAACAGGCAACTGCCATGTTTTTTGTCATCAAGTATGTATTCAATTCTCCATGGCGCCCAGAGCCTTTTCATATAACCTCCAATATAACAGAATATTTATATATAGATATGATCAGCATACGTAGACAGGGTCTGCTATTTTTTCAGCTTTCCAAGGACCTTTTGCATATCATCCCAGGTTAACCATTTGTCTTTTGGGTTTCTCAGGAGATATGCCGGATGAAATGTAGGCATAACCGGTATGCCGTCGTAACTGGAAAAATTGCCCCTCAATTTACTAATAGGGATTTTCACTTCAAGCAGGGCATGCGCAGCGATTCTTCCCAGACAGATAATAATCTCCGGTTTGATTAAATTAATCTGCTCTTTCACAAAAGAAATACAGGTAGATATTTCGTCATCTTCAGGATTTCTATTATAGGGCGGTCTGCATTTCACGATATTCGCAATATATACATCTTCCCTCTTCAACCCTAACTTCACTATAAGATTCGTAAGAAGCTTACCGGCATCTCCGACAAAGGGTCTTGCCTGGATATCTTCTTCTCTGCCAGGGCCCTCCCCAATGAACATAAGCCTGGCATCAGGATGCCCTTCCCCGAACACGATGTTCTTTCTTTCCCCGGACAGTTTACACCTGCAGCAACCAGCCATTTCTTCCTGCAAGGATTCAAGGCTCTGTCCTTCACCTCGTTTATCGCCTTTCAACGGTACCGGTTCTTCCTGAGCAATTGACATCCCCGTACCAGACAAATAGTCCGATATATCCTCTTCTTTTACCGGCAGATACTCAAAGCCAAGTTCCCGGTAAAACTCCATCGACTTCACAACATCATGTATTACATTATTTTTATTTTCCATTTTATTAATATGTTAGAACCTTCAACTTAAGAAACAACCTTGCCACTACTCTCCCCATTTCAATTTACTGCGCAACAGCTTGAAATAGTCTCTATCATGCAGCACAATAAATTTAGTCTTGTAGTCGGCCTTTTTTATTCTGATCCTGTCTTTAACTTTCAGAGGATGCCCTTCCTGACCGTCAAGTGTTAAATAGATATCATCTCCACTCTTAACACTTATATCCAGCACAAATGTGTCAGGTAATACAATGGGTCTGCTTGTAAGTGTATGCGGGCATATGGGCGTCAGCAAAAAAGACTCAAGGGTAGGATACATTATTGGCCCTCCTGCTGACAATGAATGTGCCGTTGAACCTGTGGGCGTTGATATTATCAAACCATCTGCCCTGAAAGTTGTAACATACTGGTCATTAATATTTATATCAAGTTCAAACATCCTTGAAAGCGCGCTCTTGTTTAACACAACATCATTAAGGGCATGCTGTTTAACCAGTTTTTTATTACCTCTGTAAACATCTGCCAGCAGCATAATTCTCTCTTCAAAGTCAGGCTTTTCAGAAAAAATCATTTCTATGCTGCTTTCAACCTCATCCCTGGCCAGTTCGGTAATAAACCCAAGTCCTCCAAGATTGACTCCGATAATCGGAACACCCAGGTCTCCTACCAGTCTTGCAACGCCGAGTATCGTGCCATCGCCACCGAATGCAATAATTATATCGGAATTAGAGGGGATATCTTCCCTCCGATAGCCTCTTACATTAATAACAGAAGCGACGTCTTTTTCAATAAAGAGTTCGACCTGCTTGCCCGAAAGCAATTGCTGGAGATCTCTTACTGCTTTTACCGCTTCAGGCTCACCTTTTTTTGCAAATATACCTATTCGTTTCATAACGTCACCCCGGTCAGTTCAATATCCCGGCAGTCATCCTCTGTATATAATAGCCTGACCTTTATGCTGTTCTCAGGGATTTCACTTTCCGCCCTCTCAGCCCATTCGATAACACATATACCGTCCGCTCCAAGGTATTCATACAACCCGAGATCTGCAACTTCATCAGCGGTCACCCGGTACAGGTCAATATGGTAAAAAGGGACAGGCGTTTTATACTCGGCTATAATCGTAAAACTGGCACTTGTTACATCGCGGTCTTCTATCCCCTGAGCAGAGGCAATTCCTTTGACCATAGTTGTTTTTCCGGCTCCAAGGTCACCGAACAGACACACTACATCTCCAGGTTTAAGTTTCTCACCCAGCCTGCGACCTATCTCCCTTGTATCAGGGTCGCTTTTACTGTGAAGCCTCATCAGTCATAGCACGGACCATGTCAGCCTTTCCAACAATGCCAACCACAGTTCCATCCCTTAAAACAGGAAGTAAATGAATATGCTGCTCAACCATTATGGTCGCAATGTCTTCAACGGTAGTGTCTTCCTGAATTGATACAACATCTTCTGTGCAAATCTCATCTACTGAAATCGCAGATATATTTTTAATCTCTTCCTCCATATTTTTTGAACCTACCGTAAAATATGCGTCAAACAATCTAATAACAGTTGGAATATGCAGGCGTTTATTCTTTTTGATCAAATCATTCTCAGTCACTATCCCTACCATCCCGGCCGTATCGTCAACAACTGGAGTACCGCTAATTTTTTTATCCATCAGCAACCTTGCAAGCGCTTCAACTGTTGTATCCGGTTTTACAGTAATAACATCCTTTGTCATTATATCTTTTGCTGTAAGCATTGACCCTCCATTTATTATAATTAAAAATATCCTGGTCGCTATTTAGAGTACATATATTACCACATTCCTATAAAACCGCCCTGCCTTCCAGTAGCTTTTCCCTTTGAGTATCTATATGAATAAAACTTGTCTGGATTACAATAAGTACATTCCCCGGACCGCCATATATTACCTGCGGGGATACCAGATCCCAGCGCCTGGATCATGTTAGCAATGGATAAATCGATAAAGTGTTTATCACCCTTTGTAGAAAAATACTCTCCCGGACCTGTTGCGTCTGTCACTCCCTCAATTACTTCGGGCCCCACCTCGTAACTACACTTCCTTATACTGGGTCCGATTGCAACCTGAATATTCTCAGGATCACTATTAAATTCTTCTTTCATAGTTTCAATGGAGTGTTTTAATATCTTTTCAGATGTTCCTCTCCACCCTGCATGGACCGCACCCGCAACTTCCTTCTTTTTGTCTAGTAAAAGAATGGGGACACAATCAGCTACCAGAACTCCGATTAGATATTTCTTTTTTGCTGTAATAACAGCATCTGCTATAACAGGGGTAGACTCTGATTCTAGAACACATATTTTATTTGTATGTTTCTGTATCGGTAGGTATATATTATTTACAGGAATATCAAGTTTTTCAGACAGGATATCGCGTACCGGTTCGTTCTCACTACTAAATTTTCTTGTAGAAAAAAATGCCTTGATACTACGTGAGGCAATGTTAGAAGGCTCTATAGTTGATATCATTTCCCAAGAAACTTAACATATTTAAAGACTAGATTAATAGAGCAACAATATAAAAAAGCGCTTTACAACCTTGCAGGCAAGGTTGTAAAGCGCTTATAGATTCAGCTTATATTTTATAATAACTTCTTTTTCTTTCTAGTTCTCCTAAAAACAAGAATACCACCTCCAACAAGAAGCAGGGTAGACGACAAAGGTTCAGGGGCCATATAAAGTTCTACGTTCCCATCAAGTTGACCTACTACTATATCTGCCTGACCATCTTCGTTCCAATCAGTAATATCGAAACGTGAACGGGGATTATTCATTACCGGGTTCGAATGTATATTAGCATCTAACGAATCTCCATTAGAAAGAATTAATTGTTCAGCACTGTCAAAAACTGGAGCTGAATTAGTTCCTACATTCTCAAGAAAGTAAATATGTCCTTCATATTCACCAACCAGCAAATCCTTCAAGCCATCATTATTCCAATCATATATTCTTGGAGCAGCTCTACCACCCGTACCAGTAGAGTTGTAATCACTCATATCTAAGACACTACCACCTACATTCAGATAAGAAGAGTCAGAAGATACAAAAACCGGAGCTGAGTCAGAACCCGAATTCAAATAGACATTAATTTTCCCATCCCAATTACCAATGACCAAGTCTTTTCTTCCATCGCCGTCCCAGTCATTTACAATAGATGCAGCTCTGGCTCCAGCATTGAGATCCACTCCATCTAGCTGAATTTTGGATCCAGCATTCAAAACAGGATTTTCATTAGTGTTAGTGTTTAAAAATACAGTAACACCTCCCGCACTGTCTCCAACAAGAATGTCATTATATGTATCGTTATTCCAGTCCACGACCGTGGGATAGGAACCCTGTCAACCCCCAGCTGCCACATTTAATAAACATGGATCACAACCGGCATTAAGGTTAACTCCGCTACTGAAAGTTGGTGAAGAATTGCTACCAACATTTTCATAATAAGTAATGTATCCATTATTGCCATTGTTCTGTCCTACCAGAAGGTCCTTATCTCCGTCGTTATTCCAGTCATATATAATAGGAGCTGAATAATAACCAGCATCTATATCTCCGGCGCCATCCTGAAGATACCCTCTAAATTCCAAATTAGTTTGATAAGCAGCAGAAGCAATGGAAGATAACGTTATAAGGAAGATAAAAGTTAACAAAAATATAGCGTTTTTAATGATGAAACTCCTAAATATAATCATAGAGCCCCCTTTTTTAAAAATTTAACAGCATTAAACTATCTTAATATGTGAACGTACTTTTATATTTCTAGTTGTAATACGATTGATTTATTAGTTTTCTTTTACATCTGGGGAATATTTTAAGATAGAATATAGAAAGACTATTGTCAATAAATAAACATATTCACTCAATTCATGTCAAATATACTGACTAGCAGCAATTAATTCTTAACCTATTGAATTCATTCATTTATCTATGGCAACCAATACCTAAACAGGGAGAAGGAGCCCCTATTACCCCCCCCCAATTTACACTCATTTCATACTGATACCGCGGAATGGGTATCTCAAAAAGAATTGACCAAACGAAATGCTTTTTGCATCTCCTTCATCATATCGGATGCCACCATAGATCTCTGTCCATTATTCTCTGCAGCGATGTCCCCAATCAAACCGTGCATATATACACCAGTAATGAGAGCATTCATAGGAGATAATTTCTGAGCAAGCAGAGCAGATATGATTCCGGTCAAAACATCCCCTGTACCGGCAGTTGCCATCCCGGGATTTCCTGTTGAATTAATAAAAACACAACCATCGGGGCCAGCAGTGACAGTCGGAGCACCTTTAAGAGCAAGATAGCTTTTAGTTTTTTTTACAAAATGAGATGCTGTTTCTATCCTGTCCTTTTCAATACTATTTCTTATCCATGTTTCACCCTTTGCCTTGTGTTTTTGGGAATATTTTAAGAGTCTTGCCATTTCTCCGGGATGCGGTGTAAGAATAACAGGAGCTCTGCACTTATTTAATAGCCCTGTTTTGTTTGCTATCGCATTTATTCCGTCTGCATCAATAACAATAGGGACTTTTGATTCTGCCAAAAGCGTGCAAATGAGCTGACTGATTTCTTCATCATTAGATAATCCAGGTCCTATCGCTAGAACATTTGCTCTCTTTTTAATAAATTTATTAATTAAATTTACCGCCTGGAGTGAAATAGTGCCGTTCCCTTTATCAGGAAGCGGAAGGATCATTTCCTCCGTTACTCTGGCCTGAAATACATTAACTAGTGTCTCGGGGATCCCTACAGTAACTAATCCGGCCCCCGCTCTCAGGCATGACTTGGCTGCCATTAGAGCAGCTCCGGTTTTGCCTTTTGACCCGGCAATTATCAGAACATGACCGTAAGTCCCTTTATGGGAATTCTTTGGTCGTGTAGGGAACATTGATTTCACATCTATTTTCTGAACTAAATTCACCCTAACTTTTTCCGATTCAATCAATTGACCCGGGAACCCTATATCATTAACATGAAGCCTACCTGCAAATTCAGCTCCCGGATACAGAAAATGCCCTCTCTTCGGCAAACCGAATGTGACTGTATGACCGGCCTTGATTGCACAACCCATTACCTGCCCCGTATCCGAGGAGATTCCGGAAGGTATGTCTACAGAAACAACAGGACATGTCATTCTATTGACCCGATTTATAATTCCGGTTATAGGCTCTCTAACCTCCCGGCTCAAGCCTGTACCCAAAAGTGCATCAACAACAAGGCAGTGCCGCCGTGCTCGAGAAGAGTATTTGGAAATGAATTTATCTGCGGTGTGTATTACTACGCCAAACTTCTTAGCAGCATCATAGTTAATCTTTGCATCACCCGCTAATATTGCAGGTTTCACTGAGAGGTATACTTCAACAGCCTTCCCCTGATTATGCAGTTCTCTGGCAATAACAAATCCGTCACCTCCGTTATTGCCTCCACCACACAACACAATAACTGTTCTATAAGCCGGTTCAATTTCGGGACTGAAATATATTTCATTAATAATATTAACAACGCCCTGACCTGCTCTCTCCATTAGTACAGCTCCGGCCAGACCGAACTTTTCAATAGTGACACGGTCTATATGCTGCATCTCTTTTGCAGTTGCTACTTTAAGCATGGAAATTATATAGCCTCTACTACGCGTATTCAAATGTTGTAATTCAGTATATGATACCATGTTTTTTATTTATCAACTAGCAATTACAACCATATATATCAGCTGCGTGGTGGCATGATATGTATCATACAAATTTCAATTCTCCTCTAATAAAATATTTATATGGAAAGATCAGATATCGAATCCGGCACGGTTATTGATACTGACGGCACAAACGCATCAGTCATAATCAATAAAAGTAAATCATGCAATGAGTGCGGCAAAGCGCAGGCGGGTATATGCGGCAAAAGCGGTGCGGGAATGATTATGGAAGCACGAAACACATTAAATGCAGTTAAAGGCGATACTGTTACTATAGGACTGGAAACTTCAACTCAGGCACGAGGTTTCTTCTTCTTCTTTATCCTTCCAGTGATTGCCCTGTTCGCAGGATCTTACGCAGGTTTCATAATCTCTGAATTCACGGGCATTGAAGGACTGGAAGTAATTGCAGGAATATCAATGCTGATTCTTATCACATGCTACTCTTTAAATAAAATACGCAACCTGGATAAAGCGGCAATGTATAGCATTACGAGCATACTAACCCCCAAAGGTCATTCGTCACGATTTTCATGCAATGGGGAAACAGACTTGCCAGGCAGTATTTAAAGGCAGGAAAACAAAACCGCAAGCTGCTGAATACGCCTGTTACATATTACAGTTTTTTATTTAACGGCTTCCTTAATCAGCCTCTTCATTTCCCTGACAGACTTTTCTAACCCGAGGTATATTGAATTAGCAATAATACTGTGTCCAATGTACAAGCCCCTTATGCCCTTGATAGACGCAATCTTCTGCACATTGGTAAATTTCAAACCGTGGCCTGCATTAACACCCAGCCCCAGAGCAACACCCCTCCTGACGGATTTTTTCACACGCGTCAACTCCCGGGTCTTTTCAGCTCCTTTAGCGTTCGCGTATAGCCCGGTATGGATTTCTATCATTTGAGCACCCAGTTCATGAGACATACTAACATCATCTTCAGATGGATTTATAAAAAGACTGACAGGAATCCCTTTTGCCTGTATTGCAGCTATTGCCGCCCCTATCTTTTTCCTGCCCCGTTTTAGATCAAGGCCGCCTTCAGTAGTAAGTTCCGCCCTCTTTTCCGGAACCAGGGTTACCATGTCCGGTTTAGTTTTCAAAGCAATTTCTACCATTTCTTTTGTTGCAGCCATTTCAAGGTTCAGCTCCACATCTCTGACTTTACGCCTGATTGATTTAAGGTCCTTATCATTAATATGCCGCCTGTCTTCTCTAAGATGGACAGTTATCCCGTCCGCGCCTCCGCTAATTGCGATGCCGGCGGCCATTAGCGGGTCCGGTTCACATTCTTTTCTTGCCTCTCTCACTGTTGCAACATGATCAACATTTACACCCAGAAGCATTACACCCTCCCAAAATAATTAACTCTATTCCTTGATAAACAACCCGGGAAATCTAATTGATTTATTCACTTAACAATTATATTCGTTTATTAAACTTGCATTTGTTCCGGCCAATATGTTCACAATACGATTTCAGCCGTTAAAGCCATCGTAAAATGATAGTAAAGGAGAGATGCGTAGTTATTCACACTAATGTTCCTTAAATTTAATAACTAGTGAAGCATTAAAGAAATAAAATCAAGTGCCGATTATTACTAAGTAAATAATAATATAATTTGCTATGATAATTTTATGGAATAAGTTAATTTATACAGAGGAGGTTTGTCAAGATATTGCAGACTGAAAAGCCGCAAATATAATTTGACTTACTTTATGCAAATCTGTTAATTTACACCTTATTTGAAATTAAAATAAAACTTTGACGGGGATAAAAATGGTAAAAAAAACTACCGCCCAAAAGGCAAAAGCATCAACATCAAAAAAGGCTGTAACTAAAGCAACGTCAAAAAAGGCTGCACCGGCAAAAACTGAAGCAGCTGCTAAGCCGGCCAAAAAAAGCACTGCAAAAAAAGCCGCAAAAACAAAACTGAATGAAAGAGAAACAGTTATTCATGTTATCAAGCAGGATCTATTATCTCAAAGAGGAACATTGCTGAAAGAAGCTGAGGAAACATTAAACACTCTCCCTTCAGATCTAAATTTCCCCGACATGGGAGACCAGGCCACAGCGGAAACAGATAGGAACTTCACTCTTAGGCTTAGAGACAGAGAACGGATGTTGCTGAAGAAGATCGAGGAAACAATTGAACGGATTGACAGCAGCGATTATGGAATCTGCGAAGAGTGCGGAAATGAAATCGGGACAAAACGCCTTGAAGCAAGACCAGTTGCCACATATTGCATAGAATGCAAAACCCGCCAGGAAGAGGAAGAAAGAATCGCGGAAGGCGGATAGAATTTACATTACAGATTAAACCCAAAAGAGGACCACATTGTGGTTCTCTTTTTTTTTAAGCAAATGACGAGTTACGAATGAAGAAGCAAAAAACTCGTCAATCGTCAATCTGTTTATTTCCTTCCTTAAAGTGGAAGAGCACTTTAAAATTAGTGTATTATATTATTGATTTGCTAATTAATTATAAATACGCCACCGTAGCTCAGATGGTAGAGCAGTTCACTCGTAATGATCAGGTCAGCGGTTCGATTCCGCTCGGTGGCTTTCGCTAATCCATAATTCCGATAGTCTTATACATGTTAAAGATTTACGGCACGGCGGTACCGGATTGTCAGTAAATTACCATTTTAATACAGCACGTTAAATAGCTACCACAGTCACTGTAGGGTTTCATAAAAAATACGAGCATTCATCAGCCTCCCATTATTTTTCACACAGTTATTTCATACGACCAGTTCATATATTATGATGGAAATTTAATGATACAAAATGTATAATTGATGACCGAAAACATAGACATACGGCAAACAAGTTATAGACCTTCTCCCCTATGAAAATTAAATATCACATTGTGTGATAATAGGGAAAATCGAATTCCATAGGAGAAATAACATGAACGTTGAAGTAAATAATACAAAACTTAACACCTGGATAAAAGAAGTTTCTGATTTATGTCAGCCTGACAGTGTTTATGTATGTAACGGTTCAAAAGATGAATATGATCAGATGATCAAGACACTGCTTGACAGCGGCATTGCCATGCCTCTTGATAAGCGCCCCAACAGCTACCTGTTCAGATCTGATCCCAGTGATGTCGCCCGTGTTGAAGACCGTACCTATATCAGTACAACTTCACAGGATGAAGCAGGCCCTACAAATAACTGGATGGCTCCCAATGAGCTGAAGGCCATTATGAAAGATCTTTACAAAGGCTGCATGAAGGGACGTACGCTGTATGTGATACCTTTCTCAATGGGTCCCATCGGTTCCCCGATCTCAAAAATCGGCGTCGAAATTTCTGACAGCCCTTATGTAGTTATTAACATGCATATGATGACCCGTGTAAGTGACCGTGTGCTTGAACTACTAGGTACGGACGGCGATTTCATCCCATGCCTGCACTCCATCGGAGCACCGCTTGCTGAAGGCCAGGAGGATTCCAAATGGCCCTGCGCACCTATTGATAAAAAATATATAAGCCATTTCCCCGAAGAAAACCTGATCTGGTCTTATGGATCCGGCTACGGCGGCAACGCACTGCTGGGGAAAAAATGTCTTGCACTTCGAATCGCATCCGCAATGGCAAGACGTGAAGGATGGATGGCTGAGCATATGCTGATCCTGCGCCTCACCAATCCTGAAGGGAAACAATACCACATAGCCGCTGCGTTCCCCTCAGCTTGCGGGAAGACAAACCTTGCCATGATGCAGCCATCAATTCCAGGATGGAAGTGTGAATGTGTAGGCGACGACATCGCATGGATGAAAATAGGCCCGGACGGCCGCCTGTACGCAATTAACCCTGAAGCCGGTTTTTTTGGAGTCGCCCCAGGGACATCATACGAGACAAACCCGATGGCAATGGACTCTATAAGGGAAAATGCTCTTTTCACGAACTGCGCCCTGACAGACAGCAATGAAGTATGGTGGGAAGGCATGGACGGTGATCCACCTGCTCATGCCATTGACTGGAAAGGCAATGACTGGACACCTGCAAGTTCAACAGACGCCGCACATCCCAATGCAAGATTTACCGCACGTGCATCACAGTGCCCGGTAATCTGTGAAGACTGGGAAAAACCTGAAGGTGTTCCAATCGACATTTTCATATTCGGCGGACGCCGGAGCACAGTTGTACCCCTTGTGCAAGAGGCCTTTAACTGGGACCATGGAGTATTTCTCGGCTCAACAGCCGCATCGGAAACAACTGCAGCAAACATCGGCTCAGTAGGCAACCTAAGACGCGATCCATTTGCAATGACACCGTTCTGCGGTTACAACATGGGCGACTACTTTAAACACTGGCTCGATATGGGCGACAAACTTGGAGACAAGGCCCCCAGGATGTTCTATGTAAACTGGTTCAGAAAAAGCGAAGACGGCAAATTCCTGTGGCCCGGATTCAGCGACAACAGCCGCGTACTCAAGTGGATGTGCGAACGTGTTGACGGGAAGGTCGAAACTCAGGAAACCCCGATCGGTTTATTGCCAAAAGAAGGTGACCTTGATGTTGACGGTTTGGAAGTATCAAAAGAAGACTTTCAGGAACTCTTTAAAATTGATACTGATGCATGGAAAACCGAAATTCCGGATATCGAAAAACACTTCTCCAAATTCGGTGACCGTCTCCCTGAAAGACTTAAAAAGCAGCTTGATGAATTTAGAAAGCGCTTAGATTGATTTAGTATGTCAAACTGCTCATAAATCCAAAAGGGCACATGATTATGTGCCCTTATTTTATTTTTACAAAATGGAGTAAAGTAATACAGCGGCCATGTTTACCATCCGATTTCGCTTTTTATTGATATTAATTGTTCATATTCACAGTATCATGTTAGTATGATTTACTAGAAGAAACTCTTCAGCATATAACAGGGAGTAATGTAGTGTCATCCTATCAAACAAAAGAACTTGTTGAGCAGCATAAACTGTTGGCTGAAAAAGCATCAGATATCCTGTTAATGATCAAATCAAACAACACTGATAATGCTCTGGAAATTCTTAATAACTTAAATAATTTCAGTGATAAGCTGGAAGACCATTTAATCATTGAAGATAAAATACTATATCCGATATTAAAATTACGCTCTGAGCTGATGAATAATATTTGTGAGAAGTATATAGCTGAAATCGGCGGATTAAGAGACCAGGTTTCTCTCTTCATTAAAAAATGGAACAGTGAAAGCTTCATCAAAGAAAATCGAAATGAATTGGCAAATGACGCGGAAATGCTGTTTTCGACCTTATTGAAAAGAATATCTAAAGAAAACAACGAATTATTCCCTTTAGTTTAGGCATACACATAACCTGTAGTATTAATCCTGCAGTAATCACTATCGACTAAATATCTATATAAATGCACAGTGTGAAGCATTCCTAATGCAAAATATCATATAATTACTATCGAACGTATAAATCTAAATATCCGGAGGGAATCCACGTGAAATTCATATATGCAGTAATTTTGATATTGGTATGTGCCTGTTACTCTAATGCAGTTGCAGTTGATTCAGCTTCAGTCAATCAATTGTCTGATGAAGCTAAGTCATTAACTGAACAATGCAACCTGGAAGCCAGAAACGCCCTGATCCACGGTGATGTTAAATTAGTTGAACAGCTCTGCATGGGCGCCGTCAAAGAAATTGAGAAATCCACCCCTGATAAAGAACTCACAATCAACCCTATGTTAAACCTTGCTTATACGTACACACTGGCAGGTGATTTTGATAAAGCTACGCCTCTATATGAAAAGGCAAGGGGTATCGGGGAAAAAATATATAAGCCCAA
>PIVU01000584.1 GCA_003354025.1 Nitrospirota bacterium | reverse complement strand
GCATCGTTCATAGGAACAATACAAGCCTCATACACGAGCTTTCATTATCTTAGAAGAATTTGGCAAGAGACAACAGAAAAGGATGCTTTAATTGGCGTTTCTATGACAGGTATCGGATCTGGTGCAGTGCTAAAATTAGATATGAAAAAAGCCGCTAAGATCGTTAATAAAGAAAACAACAGGGTTGCAAAGCTAATAGGTATTAATCCTTCCGCTAGAACAACGACTGTTAAACCTGCAGGTACAACCTCTTTAACATTGGGAACCTCATCGGGTATTCACGCTTGGCATAATGATTACTATGTACGTAGAATCCGTGTAGGTAAGAATGAATCGATGTATAAGTTTCTTATAGAGAATCACCCTGAGCTAGTTGAAGACGAATACTTCAGACCTCATGACACAGGAGTTATTAGTATACCACAAAAAGCACCTGATGGATCTATTCTTAGAACAGAATCGCCGGTTGATTTGTTGGAACGTATAAAAACTGTATCACGAGAATGGGTTGCTCCAGGACACAGAGACGGTGCTAACCGACATAACATATCAGCCACCATTAGTATCAGAGATGATGAGTGGGAAATGATTGGCGATTGGATGTGGGATAACAAAGAATTTTACAATGGTTTATCTGTATTGCCTTATAACGGTGGTACTTATGTTCAAGCCCCCTTTGAAGATATAACCAAAGAAAAATACGAAGAGTTAATGGCAACAT